>JBGOXG010000116.1:0-7158 GCA_041479025.1 Anaerolineae bacterium | reverse complement strand
CCTCTCCTGGCCCCGTGGTCAAATGACCAGTCGAAGAGAGTGCCGAGAAGTAATATATTCAGACAAATTGATAATAGCATGAAAATTAGAAATTCGCGTGGCGCATACCCGCGTCAGAGACGGTCAGACTGTTTCGCCCCGGCGTGGCGGGTCTCTCGGTCCGAACGGGGTACAGCCGCTGTTAGGCGCAAATTGGTTTATCTAAACCATTTATCTCACAGGTTATGTGTGCACCGAATCATTTTAATATCGCTGATGTGCTCAACTACGTGACGCGCTTGCATTTCAAGCACGGACCCTATGGTTATTCGTTCTTCTTTCCTATGCGGTCTTTTTATTCGAATTGATTTCCCCCAGGCATTAGGTGTCTGCTGAACTAATTCAACGATGTGATGACGATTAGTGCGAAAGAGCAACAAGGATGGCTCAATAGTACGGTTGGAGTATCTCCAATTCTCTGCCCATTCTGTTTGCGGTCTATCCCAATACCATTGTAAGCTGAACAAACCTTCGGTGTTGCCGAGCGCTGCTTTGATACAGATTTTCCATATATCGTCACCATCAACTATATGGTGGACAATCTGACGGACCGTCCAGGTATCAGGGGTCTGAGCCAGGTTCAAATCCGATTCAGTGAGACCCATGAGAACGGCTTCCAGTTGAGCAGGGCCGTCAGCATATTGGGCTAGAGTCACATCGGGGTTGTAAGTTTGTTCTGTCATCACTTGTCTTTCATTGATGTTGTGGCAGGTGCGCCTAACGGAATTGCTCAGCCGCGTGTCGGCTGCGCTCGGGTTGGCTCTTCTTCAAAAGGTCACGTGAAGAAATTATCAAGGGGTGTGCTTGGAGTCCGCTTGGTTTTTATGCAAATGGCGTTGGATTAGCCAGTAGCCATAACCAGCCAGAATGGCGAAGATGGCGATTACCACGAACAGGCCCGTGATCGCCGATGCATCAGGCCTTTCAGTCTGGACAAGCTTGCCAGCACTCAATGTACTGATGACATTCATGACAAAATGGAGGACTACCGCAGGCCAGATCCAGCCAGTCACTAACACCGGAGCAGCCAAGGAGAAGCCCACCAGAGATGCCCAGATGACCTGCAAGGTGATATAGAGCGGATCAGCTGCGACCAATAGGCCGGTGAAGTGCAATAGACCGAACAGCATGGAGGATATTACTGCTGCAAATAGCAAGCCCTTACGCTCCAACGCGCGTAACACCACACCGCGAAACAATGCTTCTTCTGTAAAGCCAGCAGCCAGCATGCTTTCAATGATGAGTATGATTCTCAGAGGGTCACTTGTTCCCAAACGAGCACTAAAGATTTGCAGGAGAGGAAGGATCAACCAAGGTAGAAATGGAATCAGCAGTCGTGCATCTGGTCGTATTAAAAAGCCGGCTTTCCCCTACCAACCAAGCGCGGTCAGTAGACCGATGGCCATGATATACCGTACAGCGTCATAACCGATCACCGCAAGGGGGTAATTCTCCACTGGACGTGGCAATAAAAAAATTAGCGAACTCATGATGATGGCAAAAGCGATTGTTACAAGAACTGCAAAGCCAAAAGGATGCGAGTTTGCATAGGCGTTGAGCAGTGGTATATGTTTCGATGAGACAGGGAATGGCTTGATGGTCGACATGGGGCTCTCCACAAACTGAAGTAGACAATCGAGATGATTACATAGAGACCTACACCATAAACGGATAAAGCGGTTTGAATAAACTTAACCATAAAACCGCCCAACGGTTTGGCTTCGCGTAGCACTCCCGAAGGGAGCAGCGGCAGCGGCGAGACCCCTTCTCAATTATCGCGCCAATTTTAAAAATGCACCACGCTCTCTAACACGGCAGACTGACCGTCCACTGTCCGCTGGATGAAAACTGACCTTCTCTCGAAATTCAAAGGAAGGTCAGTCTAGTTAATTTTTTGGGGTAGAATCCCAGCCCACCTCTTTTATTTAGGGTCAATTTCCATTCGTGGATGGCGTCTCTTCACTTGCCACAAGTTCGCGTCGCAATATCTTCCCAACCGTAGTCTTGGGCAGGCAGTCCAGGAACTGGATATGTTTTGGTACTTTGTAGGCGGTCAGTTTTTGGCGGCAGTATTCGCGCAGTTCCTCGGCAGAGACGGTTTGCCCTGCCCGCAGAACCACCCACGCTTTGACGGCCTCGCTCTGGTAGGTATCCGGTACGCCCGCCACGCCGACCTCCGCAACCGCCGGGTGGGTGGCGATCACTTCCTCCACTTCGCGCGGCCAGACCTGGAAGCCGCTGGGCTTGATCACATCCTTTTTTCGATCCACGATGAACATGTAGCCGTCTTCATCCAAATAGCCAAGGTCGCCGGTATACAACCAGCCATCGCGGATGGTGTTGGCTGTTTCGGTCGGGTTGCCCCAGTAGCCTTTCATCAGTTGCGGCGCGCGCAGGATGAATTCACCCACCTGACCGGCAGATAGTTCTTTTTCACCATTATCTGCATCCACGACGCGGAGTTCGACATCCGGCAGCGGAATGCCAACCGCGCCAGGCTTGTACAATCCCAGCGTGGGCGTCATCACCGCAGCCATCATGGATTCGGTCATGCCAAACCCTTCGATGATTCGACCTCCTGTCACTTTTTCGAAGCGTTGCTTGGTCTCCGCCATTAGCGGCGCGGCTCCGGAGATATTCAACTTAAGGGAATTCAAACTGACCTTGCCCGCTTGCACTTTGGGATGATTGAGCAGGGCATTAAAGAGAGTTGGGACGCCGGGAAGAAATGCCGGTTTGGTCTTTTGGATGGTTGCCAGCATATCGTTCAGGTCGCGTGGGTTGGGCACTACCACCAACGGTGCGTGAGAGACCAGTCCGGTGGTAAATACGCCCGCCAGACCGTAAACATGAAACAAAGGCATGTTAAGCATGATGATGTCGGACCAATCCTTATTTATGTTCCCAAACCACGCGTGGAATTGCATTCCCGAGATCAAAAGTGACTGATGCGTGCCGATGGCCGCTTTGGGCGTTCCGGTGGTCCCGCCGGAGAACAGCATGATGGCCGAATCGTCCGGCTGGATGTCCACCTGCGGACAGGGCGAGCCGGTATGCTTGAGGAGCAGGTCCGCCAGCCACAGATCGTCAGGTTGCAGGCTAATTCGGTCGCCTTCCTTTTTCTCCTTGAGCAGGGTGAATAAAAAGCGCAGGGCAGGTGGCAGATATTCCTTTATGTTCGTAGCAATGACATTGCGGATTCTGGTGCGCGCCTGAACCGCCTTGACCTTGTTGTAATAACGCGTCATGACCACCACGGTTTCTGCGCTGCATTCCTGAAAGGCGAATTCAAGTTCACGCTCGGTGTAGAGAGGGTTCATCGGGACGGCGATCCCTCCGGCCTTCCACGTGCCGAACATGGTTAGGACAAGTTGCGGCGTATTCGGCAGCACCAATGCCACGCGGTCCATCTTTTTTACACCCATTTTGATGAGCGCGTTGGCAAAATCGTTGCTCCATTGTTCCAGTTGGGCGACCGATATCATCGAGCCCTTGAAATACAATGCTGGATGGGTCGGACGCTGGGAAGCTGTTTCGTTGAGAATATCGAGCAGTGTTTTTTGGGGATAGGGCTGTAACGAGTGCGGAACCCCCTCGTCGTAGTGATTTAACCAGGGTTTAGCATTCATTTTTTTCTCCTTTGGGTGACAGAGCAAGGTCAATTTGATGGACTATCTCGAACTCTTAAAATAAAAAAGCGAAACCTGTTACGGAAGGTTTCGCTTTTGTGATTACCAAGACCTTCTCCCAAAGGATAAAGATCGATGATTATGTCTTGGATGGGCGTTCCGGCTATTGTTTAGACAACCATTTAGTTAGTAGAATTGTAGCACGGCGAATTTGTGAATTCAAGTACTATTGCAATGAAAACGAATGTATATAACCCCATGCTGCCCTGCGGTTTCGCGCATCGCGGAGCACCTTTGATGGGGATCCGCTCATTATAAATGTCAGGCAGCGGACTTTATTACCCAGGGATTTAAGCAAGGGCTTTTGACATGTTGATGTTGGTGATTTCATAACCGAGCTTCTGATAGAGTGCTCTAGCAGCCTGGTCTCTGGCTTGCACTGACAATTTTGGAACGGTCAAGGTATCATTTTCCCTTTATCTACCAGGTCGTCCCACAGTTGATCCAGCTTGTTTTTCCCCATCACGCCCTGAGCCCCTTCAATCTTAACTTCGTGCTCCGTGCCAACGTCCATTCGGTGCCCGTCTCGGCTGAAATTGTTCTGCTTGCCTATTCGAAACACAGATGACACAAGCTCTTATTCGTTGCGCCGCACTCAATCGTATGTCGCATTAAGGTATGGCTGAAAGTTACATGGCCGCCCAACCTATTTATAAATCTTGGATTCATTCCGCTTCTTTTTTTGATTTATGCACCAAAGCCGTTTGTAATCCTTGAATATTTTCGGTCAACAACCGACTCCGGCGCTCCGCCAATGCCACGGTGAAAAAATAGCAATTGGTCAATCGTTTTAGCGATACCTTTTTCGTCGGCGCCTTGCACCTGGTAACTGCGCGTCAGCGTGTCGGGGTTGTATTGCAACGCTATAGTGCGCTTGACGGCGCCGCCTTTGATAAGTTTCGGGGAATTCGAATAGCCGCTCATCGCACCTGGTTCCTGTCCGTTAACTTGGTTGCGGGCCGAACAGAATCTGGTGACGTAGTCCTTGTCGGTATTTGCAATTACCTGTTCATTAACTCAACCCCTCACACACAGTCTGAACTAACAGAATTCGACCCTAACCCCTTATTACTGGACGGTTTCACCACAGGCTCCTAGTGATCCTCAAGGGCGAAGGTTTACTTTCGGCTCCCCGCTGGCCCATTGCTCCAGTACCCTGTCGGCTGCTTTTGTGTCGGGAGTAAGATGGCCATGCTCCCCGAAATGCCCCTCCTGCAGATATTTCATGAAACGCCTCCGGTGATCGTCGTTGGGTAACCTCCGCCTCAGCCATGCTGAATTTTCGAGCTCGCGCTTGCCAAAGTTCTCAGCCATCGATGCTTTGCTGGCAAGATCCTCGTCGCTCCGTGGCCTTGGCTTTTTTGGCTTCAACGGTCCTGTCGGTTCCAAGTCATCAAAATCGGCGGCTGGGGCATCTTTGGGCTTGGCTGTTGGAGTCTTGGCCGGGGCAGCAGGCGCGACAGGTATGTCCGGATTCACCACACCCGGGTGTCTGCTTTCGATATCTTCCAGGGCCTTTCGTAATTTCTGCAGTTCCTGCTGAGCCTCTGCGCCCGTAGGATAAATGTCGATCCACGTTGCCTTCGTTCGCACGTTCTCAAGGAGACTCTCAAGCTCCGCGCGAGCCTTATTGGCCGGCAATTTGCCTATCATCCCTTCAAGTTTGGCTATCAGTTCTCCGCAGCCATTGCTGCACAGCCAGACTTTGAGCTGGTTGCCAACGCGTCTAAGAGATAGTGCGTGACTTTTGCCGGCCAGCTGGACCGACTGTGGTGTCAACTGCTCCAGCTTGACTGCCAGTGCTGCTTTCGCTTTAGCTGCCGACCTTGCGGTTACGCCGGGCATCTCCTCCAGCTTCGCGGCAAGCTTCAACTGCGCCGGAGTAGCGGGCGCGCCTGCGACGACCTTTTCCACCGCCTGGACCTCCTCGACAGTAAGCCTGCTAGCCACCTTGGTCGCACGAAAGACCTCATCTACAGGCTTGGCCGAGTCCACCGCAACGCGGGCCAGCGTGCGGAGCCCAGCTTCGCCAGAGGAGAAGATTCCGTGCGCCTCAGGAATAATGGCGAGCAGAAGGTTAAGTCCGCGCTCCCAGTTGGGCAGCTCCTCCCCGGTGATCAGGTCGCGCCCTACGATGGCTTCCGCAACCGCTTTCACCTGGCCCACAATTGGAATGAAGTTCACCATGAGGCTGACCATCTGTTTGGTATCCATCTGCAGAATGCTTTTGGCGGTCGCCTTAACAGGCTCGCCGACATAAGATTCATAGAGTCCAACCGTCGCCGCGCCCGAGTAAACCCCCGTATGCGAAAGTAATCTCTTGTCCGCCTCCTCGTTGAGACGCGCTACTTCGGCGAGGTAGGACTCATATTCGCGACGTTCGTGTTCGGCTCGTAACTCGCCGAGTCGTCGATTTTCAGCCTTGGTCGGCGGAGTGTGGATGACAATATCTGCGGTCTGAAGCTGCACTTGCACCTCATAGTTCACTAGCGTCGCGAAAAGCTCATTTTTATTGACACCGTTGCCATCGATCCCTAAAAACTGCCGGAAATACCCTAGGGCATACGAAAGCCGCTCGGCATCGTCGCGAAAATGCGAGTGATACAGACGCGCTTTGGCAACCGCTGGGCTTGCGTTGAAATCTTCTCTACCCTCCGCCACCTTAAAACCGGGAGCCTCCAGGATCCGAGCGACTTTGGCTTCGATTTTCGAAACCGTGACAATTTTCAAGCCTGCGTTTTCTGGATCGACTGGCTCCAGTAGTTCGCCACCGGCAAATCCACGATTGGGCTGGGCTGCCAGACCGACTTGGCTGCGTGTGCGCACCTGCGGTCTTGCACCCATTTCCATTGCCCGGGAAGCAGCCTCGGCGTCCCGCTCTTGTGCCGGACCAGGCGGTGCGCCGCCGCCGCGCTGCTGCACCACATGAGTCAGCTCATGGGCAATCAACCGCCGTCCCTGGCGCGTCCCGGGCGCGAACCGATCCGCACCGAACACCACATCGTGTCCCACCGTGTAAGCATGGGCGTTTACGTCCTGCGCAGATTGCTCAGCCGCCGCGCCCGAATGCACCCGCACCCGTGAAAAATCGTGGCCAAAGCGCTGCTCCATGTCATGCTGTAACGCCGGCTCCAGCGGTCTGCCAGGACTGGCAAGGACGTGGTCTACACTGGCGGGCGCCGTATCCGCCTGCCCGTTCGCCTGCCCTGTGTAACGCTGGATGCGCGGCGGTGCGCTGCTGACGCCGGGATGCACGGGCTTTGCCAGCACCTGCTCGGCGACGCGATTGGCCTCCTGCTCATATTCGTCTCCGGCTTGGTTGATCGCTAATTTCGTCTGTATCGTTCCTGCGAGAGGAGGATTTAGGGGAATCGGGCTGAAATCGTGTCCAAAGCGAGGTGATACCGTACTGGTCGATCCGACTTCGGGT
>JBGOXG010000181.1:0-4747 GCA_041479025.1 Anaerolineae bacterium | reverse complement strand
TCAACAATATCGGTGCGGCGAGTGAATAACAAGTGCCATTCATCATCCACCCACGCCAGTGGGATCAACACCGCCGCCCTTCGCATGGGTCCTTTGAACTCGTCAAAAGGCGTTTCAGTATAGGAAGGATGCTCCAGGTTTTGGAGACGCTCCTTTATAAAATCTTCGGTTAGATGGGGGATCATATTTATAAGATGATTCGTGAGACTTTTATGAGTAGAAAAATACGTAACAATGATCGACTTCTATTCACGATGAAGGATTACTCTCAACCAAGCCGTTCGACTGTGGTATCCAATTACTATTCAACAGGAAGAGTCTCTTCAATATCCGGTTTTTCATCTTCAGCATCATCCACGCCGATACCCGCCTCAGCCAGCAGATCTTTCGCACGCGGATCATCAGCCAGTTCGATGCGCCGGGCAAAAATGAGATACCCCGTATGAGCGACCATGCGGTCAGTCGGGCGCAGTCGTCCCGGCTCAGGTTTGTAATACCGCAGGAGGATCTCACAAACCTCGATGAAGGCAAAGTGCTGACGGCGCAGGGAATAAAGCAGCAGAGAGACCTGGTTTACAGTGGGGAGCAAACCACAGAAAAAGCCCCCTGGCTTGAGCGCAGCGCGTACTTGTTCCATATAGTCATAGGGATTCGGCACGTCCAGGAAAAATGCATCTGCGTTAGTTTCTTCGAACCTGTCTGCGATATCCCCGATCTTGAAATCCACACGGTTGTCCAATCCGAGGCGGGTGAGATTCTTTCGCGCCAGGTGTTGCATTTCTGGCCGACGTTCATACGAGATGACTTTTCCAGTTGACCCAACCGCATACGCCAAGGCAATCGTCATCGAACCTGAACCGGTCCCCGCTTCCATCACCCGTTGTCCTTCACCCACCCCCATCGTGACCAGGATGTAACCTATATCCTTGGGGTAAAGGATCTGGGTATTACGCGGCAGGTCGATCAGCACATCGCCAAGTGCGGGCTGAAGTAGAAAGAATGGCGACCCCAGATGACTGAACACCTGGCTGCCCCAGGGCAGGCCGATCAAATCGTCATGCTTGACAATGCCACGATGGGTGTGAAACGATCCTCCGACGATGAGAGGAAAGATGAAATGCTTATGGCGCAATCCGACGAGTTGGACGATATCGCCGACCTGCGTGTGAGTTGATCTCAAATTCCAGGGCATATTTACCGCAGTGGGGCAGCGAATTGGGAATTTCCGCTCCGCCTCTGCCCTTTATGGTTTCAAGTATTTAATAAAGAAGTCGGTGATGGCATTGTAACAGGTCACGCGGTTGCCATATTTCAAAACATCGTGACCCTCATCTTCAAAGACAAGCAACTCGATCTGCTTGCCTTTCTTGCGGAGTTCATCCACCAGTTCTTCGGATTCTTTTGCAACGACACGCGGGTCATTACGCCCCTGGATCACCAGCATCGGACAGGTCATCTGGTCAATATGTGTTTTTGGTGACCGTTCAATAAGAAATGCTTTTTCTTCAGGCTTTTCCGCATCGCCAAGCGCGATCTTAAAATACGGCTTCCATGTCTCAGGAAGGCGGTCGGAGAAGGTCAACAGGTCATAAGGACCAAACATATCGCACGCCGCTTTCCACAAATCTGGATGCTGGCCTGCCAGAGTAAGTGTCATGTACCCGCCATAGGACCGGCCGACGACTGCGGCACGGGAGACATCAAGGCGTTTGTCTTTGGGCAACACCTTGGTCATAGCATGAACATGGTCAAGGCGATCCTTGCCGCCCCAGTCCCGGTCCACATGCTTGGTGAAACTCAGGCCATAACCTGTCGAACCGCGCACATTGGGAACGAAGACTGCGAACCCGCGCAGCGTGAGGAACTGGATCAGAGGCATCGAGAACCAGGCAAAGTCAGGTCGTTCCTGGCCTTGCGGTCCACCATGGATATAATACACCAGCGGGCGTTTGCCCTTGAAACCAAGTTCACGAGCGGGCAGGTACAGCCGGGCTGATACACGCAGGCCGTCAAACGAGACGAATGAAACGTCCTCACCGCTCGAAAGATGCTCTTCGGGGATTCCCAACACTTTCTCAGCCGTATGCATGATAATCTCATCCCGCTTTTTTCCTTCGACTGTATAAATCTGGGTCGGGCTGACGGCATTGGAAAACGAGATGGTGAAGACATCGTCTTTTTTATTATAGTGAGAATGCTCCAGCACACCATCGTCAAGTGGTTCTTCACCTACAATGACATGCTTCAATTTCATGACCTTTTTCTTCTCGTTAAAAACCCCTTCATAGAGCCATGAACTTCCATCGATATTGTAGGAGACGCCATACCGATCCCCTTTCAAGTGCTCAACGCCCGTCATCTCACCCTTGCCCGAGTGGGAAACGCCTTTCAGCTTTACCGGATACATCCTGCCAGGTTCTTTCAGCGGGATATACCCCAAAGAAAATGTATCTTCAAACACTGAGCAGGTGGTCAGGACTCCTTTACCGCTGGAGGTCAGCGCCTGGGATCCCAGACCGTTTAGAGGCACCTGTTCCCCCTCCTTGCGTTTGTTGATGGGTTTTCCAAAAAGAACGGTTTTCTTCTTCCCCACCAACAGGAACAACACATTGTCCCCGACGGTATAACCTTCTGCGATGAGTGTCTGGGTGTGATCCTTGTTGTGACCGGCGGGAATCGCTCCCCAGGGAGATTCATCAAGCTTGGTAAGCTTATTGTTCCCCAGGTCGCCCCGGTACCCTTCATGCATGGCCTTATCGCGTCGTTCGGCAATGAAATACGCAACATTGTTCTCAGGATCGCATTCACCTAAATGGACGCGATACTTCGCAAAGTAATTGTCAAACACAGGCTCCGGAAAACCACCCTCCAGTGGAATGAGCATCGGCTGGTAATTTTCATCTCCGTCCTGGTCTATCATCACCACTATCTTTCCAATTTTCGGGAATACATAAAATGAATAACCACCAATCAGGTGTGGATTCTGGAGAGCAATGTGAGGTGGAAGCAACGGTTCGGGCACGCTGCCCCCATAATACATGGCATACAGGCTGAGGTGTCCGGTGAGATTGCTCAGGAAGTAAAGTCGTCCATCCACGAGTTGCGGGACAACAAATAAACGGGCAGAGAGCAGAGATTCAATTCGCGGTGACATAGGCTATCCTTTCCTTGTTATTTCCACTTCATATGCTAATCTTACCATATGCATCCTTGACACACTTTATCCACTTTGATAAACTGTGCGTGTAGGGTGTCAGAGTTCTTGTTGTACCTCGTAAGAAGCAGCCTGAACAACACCAAAGTTTGGGCTGTTGGTTAAAAAACCACGACCGTACCAGAAGACCTGCACCATAAATCAATCCGTTTTCTTTTTTCAAAAGGAGTAATAGCAATGAGCGAACGTGTTGTCGGCACGGTAAAGTGGTTCAACAGCAGCAAAGGCTATGGATTCATCCAACATGAGGGTGGTCCGGATGTCTTCGTCCACTTTTCAGCCATCAAAGTGGATGGCTACAAGTCGCTGACCGAGGGGCAGCAGGTGGAGTTCTCCATCGAGCAAGGTCCCAAGGGGTTGCAAGCTGTAGACGTCAAACCAGTCTAACCTACCGGCCAAATAGCAAATCCCCCGCGATGCGGGGGATTTTTAAATAAATCAAAGATTATTTCTTTTCAATTTCAACCAGACTCAACCAATACCCTACTCCTAAGAAGAGACCAGCACCCAGGGTTGCCATGCCGAGATTCAGCGGGCCAACAGCAGCAAATGTCCATTCCAAACTGTTGCCCACAAACTGCCCTGTCCAGAAACCTACCCAACTCAGGATAAGATAAAGAATCAGCCGCTTTGTATCACCGCCGCGCCAGAAGTGAAAGGCCGCGCCATAAAGGGTGGAAAGGATGATGCCGAAAAGTGCTGCAGGAATTGTCATGGTCACTCCCTACCTCGAAGAAATTATGATACCACCACCTACGACAGTGTCCCCATTATAAAACACTGCCGCCTGACCGGGGGTAATGTCTCGCTGGATTGAATCGAAGACAACGCGTACATTTTTCCCGCCATCCAAAGGAAAGACTTCGGCAAGGGATTCCCGCGCAGTATAACGGCACTTGACGTGAGCGCGAAATGGATCTGCCAGAGAAAGGCCACCCGCCCAGTTAACATTAATAGCAATCAATTCACGCGCACCGAGCTCATTCACCCTGCCGACGAGGAGGGTATTCTTGCTCGCATCCTTCGAGATAACATAGAGAGGCACCTGGGATGAAACCCCCAGGCCCTTCCTTTGCCCAATCGTGTAATTTGGCAACCCGGTGTGTTGACCGAGAACCTGTCCGGTTCGGTCTACGATATCGCCCGGAGCAAGTATGTCAGGCGAATTACGTTTGAGAAAATCCCTGTAATCCTCGCCTGCCAGGAAACAAAGATCCTGGCTGTCATGACGTGTGGCCACCGGCAGGTCATTCTCAGCGGCAATCCGGCGTATCTCAGCTTTTGGATAATCCCCCACCGGAAAAAGTGCCTTTGCCAATTTTTCCTGAGTCAACACATGCAGGACATAGGACTGGTCTTTCGTTCGATCAACCGCGCGGAGTAACTGTATCCTTCCATCGTGATCCTCTAGAGTTCTCACATAATGCCCGGTTGCCATGTAATCCGCGCCAAGTGCCACCGCATGATTGAGCAGGAATTCCCAACGGATATGGCGATTGCACACCAGGCACGGATTAGGCGTTCCACCGCTAG
>JBGOXG010000131.1:0-6609 GCA_041479025.1 Anaerolineae bacterium | reverse complement strand
GGCAAGATACTGATGGGATTACCAAGAAAAGTCGCTACCAAGAACCTGTATTTGATTACCCACCATCACCTAGGCCGTTAATCCCGGCAGAAGCATTAGCAAATTTCGTTGAAGTTACTCTTGAAAATTACAACAAAAAGTGGAATGATTGGAAATTACCTTGGGCAATAGGTTATTATGTTCAAGCCATATCCCTCCGAGATCTTTTAGCTCAATCCATTGGATTCTTCACCGCGCTAGAAACACTCAAATATGCTTTTCTCAAACAAACGGGAAGAGATAAATTGAAGGATTATGTAACCGAAGTACAATTTAATAAGAAAAAAGTCACCCAGCGTACTTACAAGTTGGTCTTGAAAGAGATGTTTCGAGAGTTGAATATGACGGTTGACGACGATGACCTTAGTTTGCTTGTAGCTTTAAGAAATAGAATTATCCATTGTGGTATTCCCAGTTATGAGGAAGACCCCGATATGTTCGAAGCTACCAATTGGACGTTAAAATTTAGCGGTCTTGTTGAAAAAACCCTTTTAACCATTCTTGGATATCAGGGAGTTTTTGAACAGTACGACCAATCGGTAACTACATATACCAATACAAATTTATAATGGTAAATGCCGTCCAACGACGGCTGAGAAATTAGTTAGCAGCACAAATGGGAGAACTCTCCATGCTAAAGAATCTTCAAAAGGAAGCACACAAGCAGCAATTTATTGCATCAGCTGTCAATGTTGTTGTTATCATCATCGCCGTAACTCTTTTTATTTGGGGTTTCTTTATTATTCATGAATACTTAGCCACTATTGGCTTATTTCTCTCAATCGCTGCGTAATCCGGTCGAAGGCGACCAGTGAATCCGGAGCAAGCCGTCCACCGAATCCGGAGCATGTCGTCCACTGATTCCGGAGCATGTCGTCCACTTTTTGGGGATGAGCGGAATCGATGGATGGCATGGAGCGGAATCACTCAGGGGTGAAGTAACGCTGGATAATCTTCTCGAAATGTGGCAATCTATACCTGGAATAAATCCAGGAGGTAGCGATGTCACAAGAAAGGTTATCCGTGCGAAAGATCAACGAAACACTACGTTTGAAATGGGACTGCGACCTATCGAACCGTGCCATTGGGCGCAGTTGCCAGATCTCCCACAGTACGGTCAGCGAATATCTGAAACGCGCCGAAGCAGCGGGGTTGAAATGGCCGCTGCCCGCCGAAGGTCCCGGCACCTTACGGGAAGGGCTGGACGAAGACAGCCTGAACAGGCTGCTGTTTCCAGAGAAGGTCGCAAGCCGACAGGCAATTCAGGTACTGCCGGATTGGGGGGAAGTTCACCAGGAACTGAAGAAGCGGAACGTAACATTGCGCCTGCTGTGGACGGAGTACCGGGAAACCCACCCGGAAGGGTACGGGTACAGCCAGTATTGCGATCTATATCGGCGCTATGGCCGGAAACTCGATCCACCGATGAGGCAGAACCACAAGGCGGGTGAAAAGCTGTTTGTGGATTATGCTGGGGACACTGTTCCGATCACAGACCCAGAAACGGGGGAAGTTCGCCAGGCACAGATTTTCGTGGCGACGATGGGTGCCAGCAGTTACACCTATGCCGAAGCACAGCCCAGCCAGGAAATGCCGCATTGGATTGGCGGACATGTGCGCGCCCAGGCGTTTTTCGGGGGCGTAACACAGATCATTGTCCCGGACAATCTGAAGCAGGGCGTGAAACGGGCCTGCCGCTATGAGCCCGACCTGAACCCAACCTACCTGGAGATGGCCCAGTACTACGGGTTGGCAGTCATCCCGGCCAGAGTGCGCAGGCCGCGAGACAAGGCCAAGGTGGAAGTGGGGGTGCAAGTGGTGGAACGCTGGATATTGGCCCGCATGCGCAAGCGGACATTTTTCAGCCTGGGCGAACTGAACCGAGACATCATTCGGCTACTGGAAGAACTGAACAACCGCCCCATGAAGAACCTGGGCAAATCCCGGAAGCAGCTATTCGAAGAACTGGACCGGCCTGCCCTGCGTCCGCTGCCACAAACGCCCTTTGAATACGCCACCTGGAAGACCGCCCGGGTAAATATCGACTATCACGTTGAGTTCGAGAAGCATTTCTACTCGGTGCCGTATGAGTTGATCCACCAGGAAGTGCGTATCCGCGCCAGCGAGCGCATGATCGAGATCTTCCACAAAAGCAAACCCGAATCCGTGGCTATCCATCCCCGCAGTCACGTGCCTGGCCGTTACTCCACCCAGACCGCCCACATGCCCATCAGACACCAGAAAGCCGGAGAATGGTCACCCGAGCGCCTGCAGCGTTGGGCGGAAGAGATTGGACCGCACACCAGCCAGCTGATCCGGGCGATCCTGGCCTCCCGGCGGCACCCCGAACAGGCTTTCCGCTCTTGCCTGGGCATCCTGCGTCTCTCCAACCAGTATGCTCGCTCCCAGATGGAGACTGCCTGCCGGATGGCACGGGAAGACAAAGAACTGAACTACCAGGGCGTGAAAGCCGTGTTGCTACTCCTGCCCCCCGCCTCACCATCCGAAACCCCGTCGCTCCCCACCCACGAGAACATCCGTGGTGACTTGTACTACCAGTGAGGTCATCATGCTTACCCAACCCCTGCTCGATAAACTCGTCCAACTCCGCTTGCCTGCCTTCCGTGATGGACTGCGGGAGCAGCTCAACAATCCCCAATACACCGAACTCTCCTTCGAAGAACGCCTGGCGCTCCTGGTGGACTTGGAGGTCACCCACCGCCATGATCGGCGCATCCAGCGATTGATCAAGCTGGCAGCCTTTCCCCAATCTGCCACCCTGGAAGACCTGGATCTGTCTGCCTCCCGCGGCCTGGAGCGCCGCTTTATCCTCGAACTGGCGCAGGGCAACTGGATCGACCAGCATCTCAATACCCTGGTGCTCGGCCCCACCGGTTCTGGAAAATCATTCCTCAGTTGCGTGCTGGGATTGTCTGCCTGCCGCACCAACCATTCTGTGCGCTACTTCCGTACTTCACGCCTCTTGTTCCAACTCGCCCAATCTCACCTGGATGGTTCTTTCCCCACCTCGCTCGCCAGCCTGGCTAAAATCGATCTGCTAATCCTTGATGATTGGATGCGCGATCCCATCTCTGCTTCCGAAACCCGCGACCTGCTCGAAATCCTCGACGACCGCTTTGGGCGTGTCTCCACCCTGGTGGCTTCCCAGGTCCCGGTGGGTGAGTGGTTTTCTCGCTTCCCGGACCCCACTCATGCAGATGCCATCCTTGACCGCGTCATTCACAACGCATATCGGCTCAATTTGACCGGAGATTCTCAACGAAAGGTGCGTTCCCCCATCCCCATGTCGTCCACATGATTTATAATTCCCTTACCAGCGTTGCTTCCCTCCGCCACTGGACGGCATGACCGGATTCAGTGGACGACTTCACCGGAATATGCACAATCGCCATTGCATATATAACAACTATTCGCCCATATTTCAGAAGAGCTAAGCTGAAAATGTTCAGAGATGAGATTCGTTGTTCTGCACCCACAGATAAGAATGACACCGCAAGCTGGTTCGTCAGGCTTGGAATAATCAACTGCGGGCTGACCGAGGCCAAAGCTTGTATTGGCAGGATTGTGGGCGTCTGGACTGAACAAGGCGAACAGTTGAAGAAATACGATCCCCTAACGCTCTTTTGGGCAAGGCAAGATGCCACACGCACTGGTTTCATTCGAGTGAACATCCAGGGTTATGGCGACATCGAGTATTTAGATGTTGCACAAATCAAGAAAAGCGACTCTACTCCTCTGAGATTACGCCTGGTACTACCGCTGGGACTCACAAAGGGAGACAATGAATCACTGTCTCCTGGTTCAGAACCAGTTTTTCGCGCTGGCACTTTTTATATTCAGGTTGCTGTTTACTCGGACGAATCGAATATTCCTCCGTGCT
This sequence comes from Anaerolineae bacterium, assembly GCA_041479025.1. Classification (GTDB taxonomy): domain Bacteria; phylum Chloroflexota; class Anaerolineae; order Anaerolineales; family Villigracilaceae; genus JBGPQJ01. The sequence continues at coordinate 2,669 of JBGOXG010000131.1, read as the reverse complement.
GGTTCAAGATTACTTGCTCTAAGGAAGTCTCGGAATGTGGTGGATCTATCCCATGCCAAATCAAAAAAGAGCAACCTAAATTTGTAAAACGATCATTTAGACAATAATTTGTGTTGTGAATTATAGGCGGCCCAACAACGGCTCCAGCGGGCAGCGGCTGCGCCGCTCGAAAACCGGCGCGATTTGCCAAAAATGGCGCGAAAATAGAGGAAGTCTCGCCGGTCCCGCCGTTGCTGCTGAGCCATACGGTTACGAATCGCTACTCATGAGTATATCAATGCGATAAGTTATCTGACGCATTGTGTCCATCGTAGCAATGTTCGATGTACTCAGAGCGTCATTATTGATAAAATGGATATTAGCTTTCACAAATCATTAGGTGATTATCCGTATCGAATTAACTACACCGATTATTGTGGACTGTTTGCTATTATTAAGCTATTATGAAAAGGGATAAATCTCATGCCAGCGCCTGAAAGTATAAGACAACTTGTAAAACGATTTGAAGAAAATCTGGATTCGTATCGTTCGGGCAGGTACAACGAGGCGCAATTACGCCGCGAGTTCCTTGATCCATTTCTTGAAGCATTAGGCTGGGATCTGTTCAATAAGCAAGGCTATGCAGAAGCCTATAAGGAAGTTATTCACGAAGCTTCACTCGAAGTAGAGGGCGCGACAAAAGCACCTGATTATGCTTTTCGCATTGGGGGAACGCGTAAGTTCTTTGTAGAAGCCAAGAAGCCATCCGTCAATATTCAAAGCGATATTCACCCTGCATTTCAATTGAGACGTTATTCGTGGTCTGCGAAATTGCCTTTAAGCGTGCTTACGGATTTTGAAGAGTTTGCCATTTATGACTGTCGAAACAAGCCCGATAAAAAAGACAAGGCTTCCAAGGGGCGCGTCGCGTTTTATTCTTTTCGTGATTACGTTGAGAAATGGGACGAGATCGCAGGCATCTTTTCGCGTGAAGCGGTTCTAAAAGGTTCGTTCGATAAATTCGCGGAAGGTGTAAAAGGCAAAAAAGGCACGACGGAGGTTGATGATGCTTTTCTGGCTGAGATCGAAGGCTGGCGTGAATCGCTGGCAAAGAATTTCGCTTTACGAAACCAGTCTTTGACAACGCGCGAATTGAATTACGCGGTGCAAATGACCATTGACCGCATTATCTTTTTGCGGATTTGCGAAGATCGGGCAATTGAGCGATACGAAAAACTAAAAGATGTTTCTGAACAATCAAATGTATACGCGGGGTTATGTCAGATATTCCAGCAAGCGGATACTCGCTACAATTCGGGATTGTTCCATTTCAAGGATGAGAAAGGCGCGTCGAGCGCGGAGGACAGCTTGACGCTTAGTATGAAGGTAGATGATAAAGTCTTGCGCGAAATTCTCGGCAATCTGTATTATCCGGAAAGCCCGTATGTGTTCTCTGAAATTCCATCCGATATTTTGGGACAGGTGTACGAGCGTTTTCTTGGGAAGGTCATTCGACTGACCGCGGGACATCAGGCGAAGGTGGAAGAGAAGCCCGAAGTGCGCAAGGCGGGCGGTGTGTATTACACGCCCACTTATATCGTGGATTACATCGTGAAGAATACGGTGGAAAAACTGATCGAAGGGAAAACGCCGCGTGAAGTATCGTCTTTGAAAATCCTTGACCCTGCGTGTGGTTCAGGGACATTCGCGCTTGGCGCATATCAATTTCTGTTGAACTGGCACTTGAATTGGTACACGGAAAATGACCCTGAAAAGTGGGCGAAGGGTAAATCGCCCGCCATCTTCCAAAGTGATAAGGGCTGGATGCTTACGACATCCGAAAAGAAACGAATCTTGTTAAATAACATCTATGGCGTGGACATTGATCTGCAAGCCGTGGAAGTAACAAAGTTGAGTTTGCTCTTGAAGGTGTTGGAAGATGAAAGCGCCCAGACGATTGGCTCACAATTGGCGTTGATTCAGGAACGGGCATTGCCTGACCTGGGTGCGAACATTAAATGCGGAAATTCATTGATCGGCCCCGATTATTACAACGTCCCCTTGCGGGGCGAAGGTCATCAATTGACAATGGACTTTGCAGACGGAGAAGAACGCTATCGCGTCAATGCGTTTGATTGGAAAGCCGAATATCCACAGGTTTTCATTAAAGGTGGTTTCGATGTAGTCATTGGAAATCCGCCGTATATTCGTATTCAAACTTTACAAGAGACATCACAAATTGACGTTGAGTTTTACAAAATACGATATAAAGCGGCAAGCAAAGGTAATTATGATGTTTATGTCGTTTTTGTTGAAAAAGGCTTGAGCCTTCTCAATGAAAGGGGAAGATTAGGTTTCATTTTGCCCCACAAGTTTTTCAACGCCAAATATGGTGAACCATTGCGCGGTGTGATTGCAAGCGGGAAACATCTTAGAAAAGTAGTGCATTTTAGTGACCAGCAAGTCTTTGAAAATGCAACAACTTATACCTGTTTAATGTTCCTTGATAAGGCGGGACAAAATGAATTTGAGTTTGAGAAAATACAAGATTTAAAAGGTTGGCGCAATAAAACTTCGGAAATTTTCGCGGGAAATATCAACGCTCACCGTGTGACTGAAAGTGAATGGAATTTCGCAGTTGGCGCAGGTGTAGATTTGCTTGATAAGTTTTCTAAAATGCCCGTGAAACT
>JBGOXG010000180.1:0-4749 GCA_041479025.1 Anaerolineae bacterium | reverse complement strand
TCGCTTGCCCGCGCCTGGGGAAAATCATCCGCGCCGAAATTTATTCGCGGTGATGATATGCCTGCGCAGCGCTGGCTGGAGGCCTTATTCAGCGAGAACCCGGGCATCCAACTTCCCCCCAACCAGTTGCAGGGACTCGCCGCCAGCCATCGCGCCTGGATACGCAACCTGCACGTCGCTGGCGATGCTACTTTTCGGATTGCCTTCCGGTTGGAATCGCCTGTTTTGCAGAACGAACCCTGGCTACTGCATTACATGATTCAGGCCAAGGATGACCCCAGTCTGCTAATCCCTGCCGAAGAGGTGTGGAAAAAGACCAGGAGCGTGCTCACGCATCTTGGTCACCGCTTTGAACAACCGCAGGAGAAATTACTGGCTGGCCTGGGCTATGCTGCAAGGCTATTCCCGCCGGTGCTGCAAAGCCTGAAAGGCAAAACCCCGACTGAACTGGCTGTGGATACCAACGGTGCGTACACCTTTTTGCGTGAGACCGCACCGCTGCTTGAAGGCGCCGGGTTCGGAATTCTCATCCCGCCGTGGTGGAACAAAAAGGGCGCGCGGCTGGGTGTCAAAGTTAAAATGAAATCGAACCAGAGCAAGGATGTCGTCGCCAAAGGACACATGGCATTGGAGAATCTGGTCAATTATCAGTGGAAGATGTCACTGGGCGAAACTGAATTGACCGAAGCCGAGTTCAAGGCGCTGTCAAAATTGAAGTCGCCGTTGGTCCAGATCCGCGGGCAGTGGGTCACACTCGACGCGGAACAAATCGAAGCCGCGATTAAATTCTGGGAGAATCATCAACTCGAAGGCGAGATGAGTCTGCTCGAAGCTATACGTATTGGGCTGGGCGGCGAAACATCCGTGGGCGGATTGCCAATCGAGGACGTTACGTCCGAAGGCTGGCTGGCGGAGTGGATGGAGAAATTCTCACAGTCGGACAAACTTGAACACTTTCCCCAGCCCAATGGTTTGCAGGGTCAATTACGCCCATATCAACTTTATGGATATTCGTGGCTGTCGTTTTTACGCAAATGGGGCATGGGCGCCTGTCTCGCCGATGACATGGGACTGGGCAAGACCATCCAGACAATTTCACTTCTACTACGCGAGAAAGGGATGAAGCAACAAATGTCCGCACCCGTGTTGTTGATCGCGCCCACCTCGGTAGTGACCAACTGGGAACGGGAAATTGGCACCTTCGCTCCAGGGTTGCAGACGTATGTCCATCGGGGCAGTGACAGGCTGAAGGGCGCAGGAATGCGGGAGGCGGTTAAAGATAAGGATGTGGTGCTGACCAGTTATCCCGTTGCGCGTCTGGACGCGGAAACCATCCAATCCATCAAATGGCTGGCTGTGATTTTGGACGAGGCGCAAAACATCAAGAACCCTGAAGCGAAGCAAACACAAGCCATCCGTAAAATTGAGGCGGAGTTCCGCATCGCGTTGACCGGCACACCCATAGAGAATCGGCTCTCCGAGTTGTGGTCTATCATGCATTTTTTGAATCCCGGCTATCTGGGCTCGCGCAAGGACTTCCGTGAAAACTTTGCTATGCCGATTGAACGCTATCACGACGAGGATGTCATCAATCAATTAAAGCAATTGACCACGCCGTTCATTTTACGGCGCGTCAAAACCGACCCGCGCGTGATTTCGGATTTGCCTGAAAAAGTGGAGACAAAAGTTTATTGCGCGCTAACTGAGGAGCAGGCGACGCTGTATGAGGCAGTTGTGCAGGATGTGATGCAAAAGATTGAGGAAGAAGATGGTATGAAACGGCGCGGGCTGGTGCTGAGTATGATGATGCAGTTGAAGCAGATTTGCAATCATCCCGTGCAATATCTTCATCAATCAAGCAAAGACAGTGCGGATTTTTCGTTGGGTAATCGCAGTGGAAAACTGGAACGGTTGGGCGAGCTGTTGGAGGAAGTTTTGGCAGAAGGCTACCGTGCCCTGCTATTTACGCAATTTGCTGAGATGGGCGAAATGCTGGCGGGTTACCTGCCGGGAGCATTTGGTGCTGCGACACAGTTCCTGCATGGCGGCACATCTGCGAAAGCGCGCGATCAAATGGTAAAACGCTTTCAAGAGGACGAGCATGCACCTCCAATTTTTATTTTGTCACTGAAAGCAGGCGGCACTGGGCTAAATCTGACGCGCGCCAATCACGTCTTTCATTTTGACCGCTGGTGGAACCCCGCCGTCGAAGACCAGGCCACCGACCGCGCCTTTCGCATTGGACAAAAGCGCAATGTGCAGGTACATAAATTTGTCACCACCGGCACACTCGAAGAAATGATTGACGATATGATTGAGTCCAAGAAGGGACTGGCGCAGGCGGTGGTAGGTAGTGGCGAGGGCTGGCTCACGGAAATGAGTACGGACGAATTGCGCAGGGCTGTCAGTTTGCGGAGACAATAATGCCATACGATTACTACTTTAAACCGACCAAACCCAAAGAAGCCAAAGACGGTATCAAGGCGCGCAGTCAGCGTGGAGCATTTGGCAAGAACTGGTGGGCACAACGCTGGATTGCAGCGCTTGAGCGGCTGGTTGATTCAGGGCGGCTGACGCGAGGGCGCAGTTATGCGCGTAAGGGTCAGGTACTCTCAATTGAAGAAACAAAAGAGGGTATTGCGGCGCGGGTGCAGGGATCCCAGCGATCGCCGTATAGAATCCAAATCCAGATTGCACCGCTGACCGATGCGCAGTGGGACAGGGTTATTGACGCCCTGGCCGAGCAAGCCATTTTTACGGCGCAATTATTGGCAGGCGAGATGCCGCAGGAGATTGAATCTGCATTTGAAATGGCAAAGGTCGGCCTTTTTCCCTCACGGCGCGACGATTTACAGACAGATTGCTCCTGCCCCGATTATTCCAACCCCTGTAAACATATCGCTGCCACACATTACATTCTCGGCGAAAGATTTGACGAAGACCCGTTTTTGATATTTCGACTGCGGGGTAGGACACAGGAACAGGTGATGGCGGCGCTCCGTCAGCGCCGGGCCGGGGCTGGGGAAATTGCTGGAGAAGAGACGGACGAACCTGAGGTCGTAATTCCGCTTGAGAAGCAGATGGCGCGCTTCTGGGAATTATCTGCGCCACTGGAAGGTTTTTCCGTCTCGATTCACCCGCCAGCGATTGAAATGCCGCTGCTCAAACGGCTGGGCGAAGCAAACTTCTCTCCTGCGCCTGGGCTGGAGTCGTTGCTGCAGGGAGCATATCAAACCATTAGAAAAAAGGCGGTTGACGTGGCGTATCTGGAGAGTGACGACACGGAATGAGTAACAGGTTACGATAATGTCACCACAATCTGCCCTGCATGGTAAATATCAAATCACGTCGGATGTTTCTGTTCAATTTAGGGTCATACCACCTTCAGCGATAGACAAGTAACTTAATGTAATGCAGTATGCAAAAATACAGACCGGTCAAAAGAAAGTGTCCATGCTGCACTTGGTGTGTTGTGTCACCGAGACCCTTGCCGCTGTTCGGATAGCGATATAGATTTTAGGCATTTGAATTTATCTGTGCCTGATAGAAATAATCCCCTCTCATAAAATTAAAGAATTCCATATGAAATATATGGAATTCTTAGACTATATCGACCATAAGGTGCCCCCAAGGGGGTACCTTATATACGGATAATACAATGGTGAGAGGGTATTATTTATAAACGAGCAAATTGCACACTCTAGAGCTGTGGTTACCGATATCGTTTTCGCAACTGCTTCGCTAGGCGTCCCTTGAGAAGATTTGAACTCATCAAAGTGAATTGATATCAACAGTTTCAAAAAATCTCCCTAGTGTAAAATCTTCCAATGTCACCTGCCACTCGAAACAGGAAAGGTTTAATTACAGCTAAGCTGAGGTTGCCGGCATTCTCTTTTACGTGATTCTGAACTAATCTCAATTATTGACACTCCTATCGTAACAGACCAGCTCGACCAAATTACCTTCTGGGTCAGGGATATAAAGTGACCGCCAATGCACCCACGCATGTTCCTGGGTCTCCACATGCAGGCCGAGTTGTTCCAGTCGTTCTTTTTCGGTCGAGAAATCGGCGAGGCTGATCGTAAAAGCAATATGATGAAGTGTTGTGGTATGGGCGTTTAGTCCGGTAAAATAACGAGACTTGTGATCGGGTGGCAGTGACTCATCGAATAACACCAGTTCCTGAATATGGCCTTCGAAGCCCGTTGCAACTTTAAAGAAAACAATTTTTTCAAACCGTTTCATTATTTCAAGGCCAAGGATGTTTTCATAGAATTCCTGCATCAGATCCAGGTTTTTTACCGAAGGGCAATTTCACCAAGTGCTTTGATTTTTGTTGTTGCTTTTTCCATTTGATCCTTCCATTGTTCACAGTTCCATTTTCATTTTAATAAGAGGACACGTCCCAGCAAGATGCACCAGGTAGGGAAAAGAGCAAGGTATCCCAGGGAGCTTGCCCACCAAATATAATTGAATATTGTTAATTCGTACTCTTGGGAATCATTACCGCGGAATATCCCGGGAATTGTTACCAAACCAAGCGCCAAGATCACACCGCTAATGAGCCCAAAAACGACCAGACTGTGAGGCCAGAGACCCCCGCGCAAGGCAGAATAGCTCAGCGCCAGAAGCCACAAGCCAATCATGGCATTGCCTGCCGCCATGTATAGTCCAGACAGAAACCAGCCTTTAACGCCAGAGATGGCAAGCGCCGAGCCAACCATAACAAGAAGCGCGCCAAATATTGCG
>JBGOXG010000238.1:0-3247 GCA_041479025.1 Anaerolineae bacterium | reverse complement strand
TAGGGCTGGTTTACTTTTTTGCGTAATAATTATCTATCTCACCTTTGTTAATAGTTGCTCACCCCAACAACAAGCACACCCAACACAATCTCTCATCTCAACCGAAACATCGGAACAAAGCCCTACCCCTACAAGAACCCCTGTAATTATTTCTTCTCCGACTCCGACGTCCACCATAACCCCAACAACTTTAAGGATATATTCAGGAACACAGGTTCCCAGGCCGCAATCTGCGATTTCGGTAGAAAATGCTGATTCCGTAATCCGTTTGGCATTATGGGGCAAAGGAGTAAACCAATACAGCAGATCCCTCTTTAGCTGGTCTCCCCAAGGCGACCTCATCGCGGTCGCTTCGTCGATCGGAATTTTTATTTATGACTCCAAATCGCTGAATGAAATTCGGTTCATCGAAACTATAGGGAATGCCCTCAGCGTGGCTTTTTCTCCCGATGGGACTGCTCTGGCTGTCGGATTCTGGGATGGCTCCATCCAATTGTGGCGTACTTCTGATGGCGCCCTGTTGCAAACCTGGGGAGATGAAGTATACGATCCCGACGGCAGCAATTTAACAACCGGGCCTGTGGAGAAAGTTGCTTTCTCACCAGACGGAGCAATTCTGGTATCTTCTTCCGTGGATGGTTTTCGTTTGTGGGATGTATCTGATGGTTACTTGCTGTATGAGGCGGAGGCATCTTCTGTAATCTCGGTGGCAATTTCACCAAATGGAGAGACTTTAGCATACTTGCTGGAAGATTCAATAAAGATAATGAGCCTGCTGGATAATTCCATTGCACGGACGATCGAACCCCCCCCTGCTCTCAATGCCTTTGATGAAGAAGCCCTGGCTTTTTCGCCCGATGGAGCCACCCTGGTCACTGCGGGATATGGCTTTGACGACATCTATTTCATCTACTTTTGGAATGTTATTGATGGTGAATTGCTACAAACCCTTGAAACCAAATACACATCCATACCATTATCTTTCTCGCCCGATGGAAGCGTCCTGATTTTCGGGATCACATACGGCAGCGGGATGAACGTAAACGAGTACGAGATCGAATACGGAATCGAAGTCTGGCAAATTGACGACAGAATACGATCAACACGAATAGACACATCAGGAATTCCACGAAACTTGGCTTTCTCACCGGATGGAGCAATCCTTGCCTTTAGTTCTTCAGATGGCATAATTGAGTTGTGGAATACGGTGGATTGGCTGCCAGTTGGCAAGATTGATTTACAACCATTTTATGAGCCGAAAATACTTATTACTTCCGATGGGAAATCTCTTTATTCCTGGGATCGGAATCTAAATGAAACCATTGGAACTATTCGACAATGGAATCTCTTTGACGGCACTATACAGAATACCTTCCATCCAGTACCTGAAGATCAAGGAAGTGGGATGGCGATCCTTTCCCCTGATGCCAGCATTTTTGCCACTTGTAATATGACGGAAGGTAGACTCAATTTCTGGAGAACAAGTGATGGCGTCCTTTTGTCAGCAGCGGACCGTGATTATTTTGAAGGTATATTCTTAATGTTGAATCCAATCACGAGTTTAGCCTTTAACCCTGAAAACAACCTTGTTGCCGTTGGTTGGAAAGGCGGACAAATTGAAGTATGGGGTAAACGAGGTCGTACATATTTCCATTTCACGCCTCATTCAGGCATGGTAACCAGTCTATCGTTCTCTCCGGACAATAAATTGTTGGCATCTGCATCAGCGGATGGCGCAATTTTTATCCGGCCCGCCCCCGACCCCGAAAATCCTTATGAAGAGATTTCCCCTATCGTTCTCGCTGGACATGAAAATTACGTCGAGAGTATCACCTTTTCACCAGACAATACTCTCCTGGCTTCAGGAGCAGGTAATGAAATTCGACTCTGGAGCACAACAGATGGCTCACTCATCTATTCTGTAAATGTGCCCGAAATGAATATAACAGGTTTATACGCCATTACAAGCGCGCCCACCAGTCTTAATTCAATAGCATTTTCCCCTGATGGAACCATCTTGGCATATGGCAGATTGGGAATCATCTATCTCTTACGTACATCTGACGGAATGCTCATGCAAACATTGAAAGGACACACTGACTCGATTAATAGCCTGATATTTTCGCCAGATGGGTTAATCTTGGTATCTAGTTCTGCAGATGGTTCTATCCGTCTATGGGGAGTAGCCCCATGAAAAGCCTAAATTATTTAATTGCCTAATGCGGGCTAACACCAGCTCCACCTGACCGCCTTCGGCGCGGGTATGCACCGCGTGATTTGCCAAGTTTCGTGCTACTATATTTTCGAGTCTCGCCCGTCCCGGCGGCAGGTGAGCCATACCGTTGGGCGGCACAACGAGCCGATAACACAGTCTTCGTGACTTACTGCAACCGGAGGAGAAAACATGGCAACCGTAAATGTTAATGGAACAAGCTTGTATTACCGAGAAGCTGGTTCAGGCGAACCGCTCGTCCTCATTCACGGCACAGGCTTCAATGCAGACGTTTGGGACAAGGTTTTTGATGTCCTAGCGCAGGACTACCGGACAATCGCCTATGACCGACGCGCCTACCAGCGCAGTCAGGGCAGCCCACCCCCCACCGCAGACTATGGCCATCAGCAAGGTGAAGACATGGCCGCGTTGCTTCAAGCCCTGGGTGCCACACCCGCAAATATAGTGGGTTGGAGCGCTGGTGGTATTTATGCGCTACATGCCACTTTGATGTACCCGAAATGCGTCAAACGCCTTGTCCTTTACGAGCCGCCGTTGTACGCAATGCGATTCATCGACTTTCCGATGTTCAAGGGATTCATTAGAACCCACTTGTTGAAGGCTATCGGTATGAAGCAGGCAGCCGGCGAAAGCTTTGCACGTATGGTGTTGGCCTATCAAGATGGGCGGAACTCTTACAACCAACTGAGTACGGAGTTTCGGGCAAGACTATCCGCAGATGCCAACACGCTCCTGGCTGAATTTGTGGCCGTGATCGGAGAAAAACTCACGCCTGAGATCCTGAGCACGCAAATCAAAGTGCCAGTTACACTCCTTACTGGTGAAGAATCCCCCTCATCTTTCAAGAAGGAAACTGAAAACCTAGCCAGAATCCTGCATAACGCTCCTGTTGTACAGTTACCCAAATCTAATCATCTCGCGCATGTTGACCAGCCAGATCGTTTTGTAATAGCTGTAAAGGAAGCATTAACTCAAAGCTAGCCAGGAACATTGCGGTACCGCCCAACACAGCGT
>JBGOXG010000118.1:0-7007 GCA_041479025.1 Anaerolineae bacterium | reverse complement strand
GGGATGATACCAGTTTCTATTGAATAATCTGCCGAGTTTTTGATCTTGGGGCACGGGTATTACCGTGCCCTTCTCACCATCGTTTGAGTCTATAATTATAGGGATAATGAATGAATAATCTTCGTCCGAAAATGACACCCAACGGGGCAGACCGCCGACCTGCACGGGGAGGAAAAATGCCATACTCTTTCATGAAATCACCTGGAACTGAGCACTCATTCGAAGTCGGTGATACCGTGGAAGTTTACTGTGACCATGAAAAGAACAGTAATCGCGTCCGAGGCTGGCTTAAGGGAATAGTCGTCCAGGTGGATAATAAAATGGTCGCCGTGCAATTTCGCTCTAATATATTTTTGACCGATGGCTGGATGGTCCCTGACCGCATCTTATGGTACCCGGTTACCTCCGAAGCCATTCGCCCCCTTGGAACAGGGCCAAAAAAAAGCGGCAAGCGGGAGGTTTTGGATTATTAATCATTGGTATCAAACGCATGAGTCTTTACAATGACTTACGATGTTGATGCAATTCGCAAGGATTTTCCCATTCTCCAGCGCCAACTCCGCCCGGGCGTTCCGTTGGTTTATTTGGATTCAACCGCCACTACCCAGAAACCTGATGTTGTTATCGAATCAATGGATACCTACTATCGGCAATCCAATGCCAACATCCATCGTGGAGTCCACGCCCTTGCTGAGGAAGCTACTGCTCTTTACGAGAAAGCACGGGAGAAAATTTCAATATTCATTAATGCTCCTTCAGATCGTCAAATTATTTATACGCGCAATACAACTGAATCCATAAATCTTGTTTCTTACACATGGGGGCGAGCTAACCTCAAATCGGGCGATCTGGTAATTCTGACCGAAATGGAGCACCATTCCAACCTGGTACCTTGGCACATCCTCTCAGCCGAGAAGGGGATCCGGCTTGAGTTTATAACAGTGACTGATGACGGGTTGCTTGACTTGGAATCCTATCGCAAGCTGCTTGTCCAAGACCCCCGACTTGTCTCGTTTACGCATATGTCCAATGTGCTTGGTACAATAAATCCGGCCGGTGAGATAATAAAAATGGCACATGACTCCGGGGCAGTGACGATGCTCGACGGGGCGCAATCAGTTCCTCATCTGGGAATCGATGTCCAGGCACTCGATGTTGATTTTGTGGCATTTTCAGCCCACAAAATGGTCGGACCAACCGGCATTGGTGCTTTGTATGGCAAAGCGAATCTACTGGAATCGATGCCTCCGTTCTTGGGCGGCGGCGATATGATCAAAGCTGTAAAGTTGCGCTCTTTCAAACCGAACGATATCCCATACAAGTTTGAAGCTGGAACACCTGCAATCGCCGAATCTGTGGGGTTTGGTGTTGCTGTGGATTATCTTACACATCTTGGTATGGAAAACATAGCAGCCCATGAGCATGAAATCACTGATTATGCGCTGGAGCGACTTGAAGAAATTCCCGGAGTTAAATTGCTGGGCCCTTCGGCTGATAAAAAAGGTGGTGTGGCAGCTTTCACTCTTGATGAAGTTCATCCACACGATGTCGCACAGATCCTGGACAGTGATGGCATTGCAGTGCGAGCGGGACATCATTGTGCCCAGCCTCTACACGAGAAATTTGGCATTCACGCCACAACTCGCGCGAGTTTTTATCTTTACTCAACAAAAGACGAAGTGGATAAACTTGTTGAGGGAATTTATAAAGTCAAGAGATATTTCGGGTAGCCATCATGGACGATCTTTACCGTGAAGTCATTATCGAACATTATAAGAATCCTTCATATCGCGGCAAACTAGATCCGCATGATTTATCATTTGAAGATTCAAATCCACTGTGCGGGGATCAAATTCAGATCGAATTGCGCGTAAATACAAAGGGTCTAGTCACCGAAGCTCGGTTTGACGGACACGGTTGTGCCATTTCACAAGCTTCTGCGGATTTGTTGCTCGAGTCGATTATTGGCAAGTCGCTGGATGAAATCAAGACTCTCAACAAAGAGCATATTCTTGACTTGCTGGGGATCGAATTGGGTCCTGTCCGTTTGAAATGTGCTTTGTTGTCCTTAAAGGTCTTGAAAGCGGGCGTCTATGGATTGGGTGCAACGACGGATGGTTTGGTTGAATAGTTTATGCTAGCCAATTTCAGGGTGGATCACTATGTTCAATTACATCCAGCAGGAAGATACCAACATCAATTTCGTTGAAATTGCACCGGCTTCAGAATTAGGCAATGGGGACAGGTTGTTCGTTGAAATTGAAAATATTCCCATCGTTATATTTAATATTGCAGGCCAGCTTTTTGCCATTGGCGATGTCTGCACCCACGATAATGGACCTCTGGGAGATGGGATGCTCGAAGGATACAACATTGTCTGTCCCAGGCACGGGGCGGAGTTTGACATCCGCACAGGGAAAGCATTGATATTGCCCGCTATAGTCGACATCCCGGCCTACCCGGTCAGAGTGATAGATGGAAACATTCAGGTGGGCATTCCGAAGCAATAAACAATCTGGCGACCTCTCGGCCGCCCAGAAAGTTTAACTAACTACACGTATCAAACCGCCCGACAATCCTGAGAATATCAAATCCCTCCGCGAAAGAGCATTCCGCTAAGGTTCCATGCCTGATCATGGTGGCACGCAATACATCGCGATTGAAGTAATATTTATCATGATATGTCTCATACTGAGATAAAGCATTTAGTTTTGCGTTTACATCTTCCTCGTTAACTTCAACTAAAAAGTGTGGAAAAAAACCGTAGGATGATCGCACTACATCGAAGCCTAATACTGTTATACCTCTGAATGCACGCAGAGCTTCTTCGGTCATTGTATTGTGATCCTGGTGAATATCCTGTTTGCTGTGGACAAAGATGATGTCGGGATTGAAATCCGTACGCAGCTTTAGGAAATATTCTAAAATCTCCTGGCGGGAATCGTGGAAAATTCGCGTGGTGAATTGTCCAAGGATAATCTTTTCCTTGGTAACACCCAACAATGCCATGCTTTTTAAATGTTCATCCACCACATTTTTGAGAAGAGGATTCTTTTGATTATCTGAAAGCGTGACACACAGTACATCACTGATTGATTTGATGTGATGGATGAGTGCCCCGCAACCCAATTCGATGTCATCGGGGTGAGCGCCGAGAAACAATGCCCGCTTTCCATAGAATAACATAATGGACCTCTGTTATATTGCCTCGAATCTTTTTTACTTTGTCGCGAGAATCCCACCGACGACTTTGGTCATCACTAATTTTCCGCCGCGCTTGAGTCTTTGCGCAGCGACGGTCTCGATATCCCTAATTAGCATATCGAATTCCTTTTGTCCATCAAACAGGCTAGTCCAGAGTTTCCGGTCTTCACTTAATGATGCCTTCGTATAGTCAATAAATGGTTGGACACCCTCAAAGGTCAGTGGATTTTTGAACCCGTGCATCTTAACCTTTGAGAAGGTCTGTTTAACGCTCTCGAAAATCATTGACTCGTAACGACTGGATCCAGGCATCGGTGGGATGGGTTTTCCGCTGGCTTCCTTTATAATGTCGTAGAAGAGTTTCTTGTTGGCAGGCAAAGGCCCTGTCGTAAAGAGCCGTCCTCCGGGTTTGAGAACTCGGTGCATCTCTCGTATGGTAAAAGGAATGTCCGTTGCGTAATAAATAGCGAAACAGCTGGATTCAAGGTCGAACTGGTTGTCTTCAAAGGGGAAACGCTTATTGAAATTCAGCTCAATGAACTCTACGGGATTACCTCGTTTTTCATTTTCGCTATATGCTTTAGTCAGAAGTTCCAGGGAAACATCCCCACCCGTGATGTCGGCCTTTCCTTTAGTATAATCAAGGTAGAGAAAACACTGCTTTCCGGCTCCGCAACCAATGTCCAGGATTTTTGTTCCTTGAGCAGGTTTAAGCAGTTCGATCATCCATTGGTCAATATCACGGCCACCGTATTTCTTGTGGATGTCAATTCGCGTCAGCAGATCTTTTGAAGTCTCCTGATAGTTGATTTCCATAAGGTCTCCTTGACGAACCGTTGCTTTTATGATGCAGACGCATTATACCAAATTCGTGCCAATATTCAACTGCTGAATTTTGAAATTCTACTGTCCGGAGTCGACATGAATAAACTTATCCAATCTGTCAAAGGAACCCGTGAATTCTACCCTGAAGACATAGCTTTACGTAACTTCATCAATGACAAAATCCGGCAGGCATCTCAGGCTTTCGGATATCAGGAGTGGGATGGACCATTCATCGAGAATATCGATTTGTATGCTGCTAAATCGGGCGATGAGTTGGTGAAAAAACAATCGTTTGTTTTTTCAGACCGCAGCGGGGATCTGGTTGCCCTTCGTCCGGAACTGACTCCCTCTCTGGCGCGCATGATCGCCAAAAAGCAAAGCGAACTGATTTTCCCGGTTCGCTGGTGGTCCTTTGGACCCTTTTGGCGTTATGAGCAGCCTCAGAGAGGTCGTACCCGCGAGTTTTTCCAGTGGAATATTGACATGCTGGGGGTCGATTCTCCTGAAGCGGATGCGGAGGTGATTGCTGTTGCGGTGACATTCTTTAAGTTGGTGGGTTTAAAGTCCAATCAAGTTCAAATCCGTGTGAATGATCGAAAATTAATGGATTCGCAATTCGATGCTCTCGGGATTCCTCAAGAAAAACGCGTGGAATTGAGTGGCCTCATTGATCGACGCACGAAGATGAAACTCGATGCCTGGGATTCAAATGCCTACGAATTGGGAATGACCGAAAAACAGTTGGGAGGATTGATACGGATTCTTGAAGACAAGGATTTACACAAGAAATCCAACAAATTGGTCCGGCTATTTGCAGCACTTGAAGTGCTGGAAGTTAGCGAATATGTGGTCTTTGATCCAAACATCATGCGGGGTTTGCTCTATTACACAGGTACTGTTTTTGAGGCATTTGACTTAACCGGTACCTTGCCACGTGCCATCTTCGGTGGCGGACGCTACGACAACCTGTTAGCAGATGTGGGCGGAGAACCTCTCCCGGCAGTGGGTTTTGCGATGGGCGATGTGGTGATCGGCTTGATCCTGAAAGAGGCAGACCTTATTCCAGATTTTAAGCTATCACCCGCCCAGGTACTTGTCACCATATTTGACGAATCGCTCATGCTGGAATCTTATAAGCTTGCGTCCAACTTGCGTCGTGACGGTCTTAATGTCACAACGTACCCGGAACCCGCCAAATTGCCCAGGCAATTCAAGTTTGCTGACAAGATGGGTATACGGGTCGTTTTGGTGGTGGGTCCGGACGAATCTGCCGCGGGAAAAGTAACCATAAAGAATCTGAAAGATGGCAGCCAGGAAACAGTTTCACAATCTGATCTCCTTCGTGTAGCACGAAATATCCTTGAAACCACATGAAGGTGGTGATATAATCCGCCCGCTCGAAACATGGTGCCCATAGTTCAATTGGCGGAACGTCTGACTGTGGATCAGAAGGTTGTGGGTTCAAGACCCACTGGGCACCCCAATGAAAACCTCCCTATACGGGAGGTTTTCATATAAGAGATGGACTTGAAATCCTTCTCTAATTCTTATTAACTGTCGTCCTTGTTCATTGTGTTATTTCTTGTGTCTCGGCTACTTGGTTCGAAACGTGTTCATCCTCGTCAATTCCCCATCTTCCAGAACTATGTCAGGAGTGAAGATGGGGGATTTTTGTTGTAGAATTATGTATGGCGCGTAATATTAAGGTTTTGTTCCTGGCCGCGGAAGCTGACCCGTTCATTAAAGTTGGTGGGTTGGGGGATGTTGCTGGTTCTTTACCTGGCGCACTTCGCGCGCTATCACCAAATCTGGATGTACGATTATGCATTCCTCTTCATAAGTCGTTAAATCTTGATGGCTTCGATCTCAAACCGTTAGCCAGCTATGCAATATCACGGGGCGGGCATCGAATGCCAGTTCAGGTTTTTGAAACAAATATTTCGGGCACTCCTGTCTATTTGATTGATGGTTCTCCAATTACTTCTGCTCAGTCTGTATACTCGTCAGATATGTCATCGGATGGAGAGAAGTATACTTTTTTTTCCCTGGCCGCGCTTGAAATGCTCCACCATGTTCGCTGGCAGCCCAACATTATTCATGCCAATGACTGGCATACTGCTCCAGCAGTTTACGCGTTGCATCATCGCCTTTCGGATCCTCACTATGCCTGGGTAAAATCCATCATTGAAATACATAATCTTCCGTTTATGGGTGGAGGGGCTTCTCCTTATTTAAGCGCTTATGGACTTCATCCATCGTCGAATCCGCACCTCCCAGACTGGGCGCGCCATTTCCCACTCCCGATGGCGCTCGCGACTGCAGATGCCATTGTCGCTGTTTCTCCAGCTTATGCCCGTGAATTGTTGACACCTGAGTTTGGTTGTGGTTTACAGGATTTTCTGCGGACACGGGCTGATGTTCTCTCTGGGATTCTCAACGGAATAGATTTGATTTCCTGGAACCCCAAAACCGATTCCGCCTTGGAAGCGAATTATGATGCGAACAGCTTGGGGTCGCGTGTGGTCAATAAAACCAGTCTTCAATCGAACCTGGGTTTGCCTTCCAACCTCGAGATTCCACTCCTGGCGATGATCACTCGCATGGACCCGCAAAAAGGTGTAGATATCGCAGTTGAAGGACTTCGCCAGGTGGCTGATCAAAATTGGCAGGCTGTCATTCTAGGTACGGGAGTTCCCTATCTCGAAGAGGCTATACGCTCTCTCCAGGATGAATTCCCCGACCGTATCCGCTCAGAGATCCGTTATGATGCTCGACTGTCTCGCCAGATTTATTCAGGGGCTGACATCCTGCTGATGCCTTCTCGCTATGAGCCGTGTGGTCTTGCTCAAATGATAGCGATGCGGTATGGTTGCGTCCCATTAGGCCGTGCCACTGGTGGATTAAATGACAGTATTCATGCCTATACTGATACGGTCAGCGGGACGGGTTTCCTGTTTGACGATGCTTCTGCTGATGCC
>JBGOXG010000123.1:0-6895 GCA_041479025.1 Anaerolineae bacterium | reverse complement strand
GCGGGGTCGTGATCGCTTTTTTGGGTCTGCAATGGGCGTACTGGTTCAACGCCATTTCCTATCTGGCTGTCATCGCGGCGCTGATTGCAATGGGAGATATTCGAACAGTGATTGAAGGGAATGCCTTCGAACTGCGAGGAACATTCCGCGATATCCGGGAAGGGATCGAATTCATCAAAAACTCTCCCGTTATCTTCTCAGTCATGCTCCTGGATTTCTTTGGTACTTTCTTCTCATCGGCGAATACACTGCTGCCCTTCGTGGCAAGGGATATTTTGCATGTTGGTCCAATCCAGTATGGCTGGTTGTCTGCTGCCCAATCAATTGGTACGGTGATCATTGGATTATATCTTTCGCAGAAGACCAAACTCCTTCGTCAGGGAATGTTGATTTCCATTTCTGTGGCAATGTTCGGTCTGGCTACGATACTTTTCGGGGTTTCCGTCTCGTTCTGGTTGACCATGCTGGCGCTCATCCTGATAGGCTTCTTTGACGGATTGAGCACGATCATTCGCAACACAGTGAGACAGTTGCTGACCCCGGATGCGATGCGCGGCCGCATGATGAGCATTACCCAGATATTCTTCAAGGGGGGGCCGCAACTCGGCGAGATGGAATCTGGGCTGTTAGCGCAGGTTCTGGGAGTGCCGTTTGCCATCCTGTCGGGCGGATTGGGCTGTGTCCTGGCCGCCTGGATGGTGGTGAAGAAATTCCCTCAACTATGGAATTACGACGGAGAGGAAGCTCTTCAGAACGGGCAAGTTTCCTTGCCGTAGAACCGGCACAACCCCGCAGCAAAATCCGGGGATTCCACCGCCTGTTTCACGCGTTTAGCCGAATGACCTGTACGGGATGACAAATGATACATTTAGTGAAAGAACACTTGCAATTTGATAATAAATGTTATATTATGTACAAATGAAAGATAATTTTCAGATTTAATATTTTTGAAAGTCACCCCGATTCAGGTTCAGGAAGAGGTAAGACGATGAGCGAGAATGAAGCACTGAATACGCAGGATTTCAGTCAAATCATCAGCGAGCATTACAACCAGCTCACCAAAAGCGAAAAGCATATCGCGAATTATCTCCGTAAGAACCAGGAGGAATCCGCTTTCCTTTCTGCTGGAGAGCTGGCTGACCGATTGGGATTGAGCGAAGCCACCATGGTGCGGTTCGCGCGAACGCTGGGCTTTGATAGCTACCCGGCCATGCGCACCGTTCTGCAGGAAAATTTCCGCCGCCGGGTCACCCATTCGGCCCGGCTGCGCAGCCGGTTGGATGATTTGCGCGAAGCAGGGGACATTTTCGAAAAAGTGACCGTTTCGGAAATCGATTATTTGACCCAGGCTCTCCAAACTGTTGATCGGGAAGCATTGCATAAAGCCGTAACTTACATGATTGAGTGCGATCACATTTTTGTATTTGGGACAGGCCCTTCGATCTCATTGGTAGACTTGCTCAACCTGCGCCTCACCCGTTTTGGTAAGCAAGTCGTCCCACTCACAATAGCCGGACGTGAGACATTGGAACCAATGCTCTTGATGACCGATCGCGATCTTTTATTTGCGATTGGTTTTTTTGATGTAAATCCGACATTGCAGATTGTTTTGGATCATGCTGAAGAAAAGAAGTGTCCGGTAATTCTGCTGACAGACACTTTGGGCTCTGTCATTGGTGAGAAAGCAGATGTCGTTCTATCTGCCAAGCGCGGTCCAGTATCTGAATTCCACTCATTGGTCGTGCCGATGACGATCATCAACACCCTGCTCCTGGCATTTGCAGACGAAGACCGGGAACGGGTGATGGCAAACCTGGATAAGCTGGATCAATTGCGTGAACGCCTCAGGAAAGCCAATGGATCAATTACGAAGTAAGACTCATCCTGCGCAAGGAGATCGTGCATGGTAAATCCCGCAATCTCTCAGCAACCATTCTCGCTTCGTATGCTTGCAACTTCTAGAAGGTTCCTCCGCTGGCTGACCAGCGTCAGGGTCGTCCTGTCGTTGATCATGCTGGCTATCATGTTCGTTATGGTCGTCGTGCCTTTGTATCAATTGGTCGCCACCACCGTGGTCTGGGGACCCACTGATATTCCTCAGCACCCGGAGGCTGTGGAAGGCGAATTAACGATTTTTCACTATGTCAGGATGCTGACAGGCAGACTCGCCAGGATTTATACATATACCCCGCTGCAGCATTCAATGACCATAGCTGTAGGAGCCACCCTTCTTGCGCTGTTGATTGGCGGGTCTTTGGCCTGGTTGGTGGTGCGCACCGATATGCCGGGCAGGAAGCTGGTTAATCAACTGGCAGTGATTCCCTACATCATGCCTTCCTGGACACTGGCCCAGGCTTGGGTCGTGTTTTTCAAAAACAGGCTTTCCGGTGGAACGCCGGGAGTTTTCGAATTCCTGGTGGGACACGCCCCCCCTGACTGGTTGTCGTATGGGCCGGTGCCGATCATCATTTGCAGCGCGCTGCACTATTACACCTTCTTTTTCCTGTTTGTCTCCGCTGCGCTGATGTCGGTCGATTCCAGTTTGGAGGAGGCCGGCGATCTGATGGGCGCCAGCCGCTGGCGCATCCTGCGCAAGATCACCTTCCCGCTCGTTATACCTGCGATCCTCTCGGGTGTCATCATGACCTTTTCCAAGGTGATGGGTACCTTTGGCGGACCGAATATTCTAGGCTCACCGGTCAGGTACTATGTAATGGCCACCATGCTGCGCGGTAGTTTGGGGATTGGAGATAAGGCGGATGCTTTTATCCTGGCGATCGTCTTGATCTTGTTTGCCATTACCACCATTATGTTCAACCAGAGACTGATCGGTACTCGCAGAAGTTACGAGACAATTGGCGGACGTGGATTTATGGCGCAGTTGAGCAAGCTGGGAAACATGAAACGTGTCATGTTGGTTGCCACGATCATATTCCAGATCCTGGTCATCGCTGTTCCGCTGGGTCTCCTGGTTTACTCTTCAGTGATGTTGGTGGATGGGAATTACGCCTTCAGCAATCTCACCTTGCAGCACTGGATTGGACAGCGTGATACAAATTATAACCATGGGGAGCCGGGAGTCCTTCTCAATCCGAAGATCTATGCAACCGCTTGGAACTCTATCAGGTTATCACTATTAACGGCTTTTTTCACAGCTCTGTTGGGGGTTATTCTCGGCTACGCCATTGTCAAAGGCCGGGGCACCCGCCTTTCCAAGCTTGTTGAGCAGCTGGCCTACATCCCGTACGTCATCCCGGGCATCGCCTTTGGTGCAGTCTACATAGCGATGTTCGCCAGGAAGCTGGGTCCGATCCCACCTTTATACGGAACTTTTGCCTTGCTGGTGATTGTCTCGGTGTCCAAACACCTCCCTTACTCTTCCCGTTCGGGGGTCTCGGCCATGATGCAGGTGGGGCGTGAATTGGAGGAGGCCGCTCAGGTGGCAGGCGCCAACGCCTGGCAGCGCTTCAGGCGAGTTATCTTCCCGCTGACCAGCAGCGGCTTCATGTCCGGTTTTCTGATGACATTTATCACCACCATGCGCGAGCTTTCCTTGATCATTCTATTGGTCACACCCGCCACCCAGCTTCTGGCGAGCCAGACCATGTTCTATACCGAAAATGGAGACGGTCAGATGGCGAATATCGTCATTTTGATCTTGATCTCTATCGTGGCATTTGGCAATTTCATAATTGGAAAGTTCAGCAGGGGCGGCAGTCTTAAAAAAGGTCTTGGAATGTAGCGGGAGGAAATTATGAGCACGACCATCACTATTAGGAATCTCACCAAACATTTTGGCAAAGTTGTTGCACTTGACCATGTCAGCCTGGTTATTGAACCTGGAACATTCGTGACTCTGCTGGGTCCATCCGGATGCGGTAAGACAACTCTGCTGCGCTGTGTTGCCGGTCTCGAAGACCCGGATGGCGGCGAGATCTATATCGGCGATAAGCTGGTTTTTTCTTTCGATAAGGGCATATCTATGCCGCCGGGCAAGCGCGAGCTGGGGCTGGTGTTTCAGAACTACGCCCTGTGGCCGCATATGAAGGTGGATAAGAACATAACCTTTGCGCTGGAGATCCAAAAGCTGCCCAAGGCAGAAATGGAAAAGCGGGTAAAAGATTCGCTGAAAGAAGTGCAGATGGAAGGCTATGAAGACCGCTATCCGCGTGAGATGAGCGGCGGGCAACAGCAGCGTATAGCGCTGGCGCGCATGCTTGCTTATCGGCCAAAAGTGTTCCTCATGGACGAGCCACTCTCCAACCTGGATGCCCGCCTGCGGATGGACATGCGCACGGAACTGAAACGCCTGCACTACATATCCGGGGCCACCACGGTGTATGTGACCCACGACCAGGTGGAAGCGTTGACGATGTCGACCAATATTGCTGTCATGAAGGAAGGTGTTCTGCAGCAGTTCGATACACCTGACAAGATATACCATTTTCCGGCCAATCTATTTGTTGCGGATTTCATTGGCAACCCCAAAGTGAACCTGCTGGATGGTGAAGTTAGTGGGAAGAATACGGTTGACCTGGGTAAATTCAAGATTGAGATTGAACCGATTCTGGCCACCGGCAAAGTGGTGGTGGGCATCCGGCCGGAGGATATCGCCATCTCGATCCAGCCGGTTCCCGGGGGAGTGGAGTTCAGTGCCTATTCCGTGCTGCCCTCCGGAGCCGACTCGACCATTATCGCCCGCCTGGGGGAGGTGGAACTCACCATCAAGGTGATGGGCATCAGCAAGATCAAGATGGATCAAAAGGTCTGGTTGACATTTGATCCGAAGACGCTGAACCTGTACGACAAGGAAAGCGGCAATCTGATTGTTACCTGAAGACAACCGGAGTGGATTGTTTGGTCTTCGTCTCCGAAACTGCCTAAATTGAAAATAGATTATGAAAGGAGGCACGAAAAACGTAGATAATCAAGGAAAGGCCCTCGTGTTCAATTCAACCTGTTTCCAACTATGTTAGGAGGAAGAAATGAAAGCGTTCGTAAAGTTAATGATTCTGGTCGTGTTGCTCAGCCTCATTGTGAGCTGCGCACCAACGACAGTAACCACCGAGGCACCTGCTGCCACCAAAGCCCCAGCAGCCACCTCAGCCCCAGCAGCCACTGCAGCCCCAGTTGAACCCACCCTCACTGCAAACGAGCAATGGGCCAAGGATAATGGTCTTGGCCCATACCAGCCCGCCACCGAAGACTGGGCAGCGGTCGAAGCGGCAGCCATTAAGGAAGGGTCGGTGATGGTTTATGCGAACTCTTCCAAGTTCGAGAAAATTATCGAACCCTGGAATGCGTTATACCCGGGTATCAAGCTTGATGGCGGCGATACCGACGGGATCACCACCAAGATGCAGGCAGAGCAGCAAGCCGGTAATGTCGTGGGGGATGTCTGGTTCAATAGCGACGGGCACATCCTGTACGGGCAATTCGTGCCCAATCAATGGATCTGGTCATACCTGCCCCCCGGTGTGACGGAAGCAGCAGATGTATCGCCAGAGCGGCCGTTTGCAGTTCAGCGCCACTCGGTCGATGTTTGGGCTTACAACCAGGAAATTCACCCTGAAGGCTGCCCTATCTCCAACTGGTGGCAGTTGACCGAACCGGCGTTGAGGGGGAAAGTGTTCATGGAAGATCCTCTGGCTGATCCCAGCACAACCGCCAAGATAACCTTGATTATAGACCACACAGACCAAATGGCTGCGGCCTATCAGGAGCTTTACGGCAAGGATTGGACCACTGACGAAGCCATGGCAGCAGATGGCTATGGAGTCGTACCCGAGAATGCGGGCTACCTGTTCCTTAGGAAGCTGGCTCGCAATAGCCCTGTCATGGAGCCCGGTGGCGATGAGGTCGACACGGCCTATGCGTCGCTTGGAATGGACCCGGCAGTGGAACCCGGATATGGCCTCACCGGCTGGGATAGCTATGATGCAACTCTTAATGGAGAGATTGCCATGGCACCCTGCCTGGGCATGAAACCGGTCATAGGGATCTTCAAATCCAACTATGTGGCTATTGCCAATATGGCTCCGCACCCCAATGCGGCCAAACTGTTCATTAAATTCATTCTCTCGCAGGAAGGTTTCAAACCCTGGAACAAAGTAGGGACTTTCCCAGCAGCTGATGGTCTTACCGCTTGGGACGGCGCCCCCTCTCTGGCAGATATTAGTGTCTGGCCTAGCGATGATGCATTTGCCTGGGCAAACAACAGTAAAGTGCGCGATTTCTTCGCTGTCGAACTGCTTACCGCCCCGAAATAGGATACGTTTGGAAGAAATCGAATGGGTTTTATGGACACGGATACAGATTGTCCGTGTCCATGGTCCTCATAAATCCTTCGAACCGACTGGCAAATCTTTTGTCGGAGAAGTAAATGAAAGATCACGTCTGGTTGCAGGCCCTGGTCAGTGCGTGAAAGTAGGGTATTTCCCTAACGTGGAGTAATCGGCATGACCATCCGGGCTGTGTTTTTTGACATGGGAGGCACGATCCAGACTTTCGATTATACACGCGAGTTGCGTCTGGCAGCAACTCCCGGTCTCCAGGAGCGACTCCTGTCAGCTGGGATCGATTTGCATCTCGACAACCAGCAACTCTATCAAGTGGTATCTGATGGACTGGAGCGCTATCATCAATGGAGCCTCCGAAGCCTGGAAGAGCTTCCACCTCAACGCGTATGGCGTGAATACATCCTGGCAAGCTCTCCTGTTGATTCAAATGCCTTGGACGCGATCGCTGAGGATTTGATGCTTTACATCGAAACCAGCTACTACCATCGCGTAATGCGCCCTGAGATGCCGGCAGTTCTGGAAGCCATCCAGCTCATGGGACTGAAGATAGGCCTGATCAGCAACGCATGCAGCCGGGGACAGGTACCGACCAACCT
>JBGOXG010000096.1:0-8432 GCA_041479025.1 Anaerolineae bacterium | reverse complement strand
TACGCTTACCACCACACCCGCTGAACTCTTAAACCTTCCAAACAAAGGTAGAATCTCCATCGGTGCGGATGCAGACCTCGTTCTAATCACACCCGAATTCGAAATCAAAGCTACAGTAGTGGGTGGCGAAGTTTTATTCAAAGACTTTTAATAGAGTATCCGGAATCACATAAATTTTTCGTTTTCATTAATAAAAGAACTGGAAAGGCTCATTATGTCCCTCTATGCTGAGATTTTTGAACAGCCCGCTGTCATGCAAAATCTATTGGCCAAGCAAAAAGACAAAATCGCCGAGATCGCAGCGGAAATACGCAAGCGCGATTTGACCTATGTCTTCCTTGCAGCGCGTGGAACCTCGGACAATGCTGGACGTTATGCCAATTATCTCTGGGGAGCACACAACAGTTTGCCAGTCGCCCTCGCTACACCCTCCCTGTTCACATATTACCAGACACCCCCCAGACTCAAGAATGCCCTGGTCGTCGGCGTTTCCCAGTCTGGCAAATCACCGGATATTGTCAGCGTCATTACCGAAGGGAAAAAGCAGGGTTGCCCGACTCTCGCCATCACCAATGATCCTGATTCGCCCCTCGCGCAGGAATCCGATTTCGTGATCGATATTCACGCCGGTGCGGAAAAAGCCGTAGCGGCCACCAAAACTTACACTGCGGAGTTAATGGCGTTGGCGATGCTCTCTGTAGCGCTTGGAGACGATAATAAACGTGAGGCCGAACTCAACCGCGTACCCGCCTGGGCTGAGCAAATTCTGAGACTCGACGACCACATAAATACCATAGCCCAGCGTTATCGTTATATGGAACGCTGCGTTGTGCTCGGCCGCGGTTTTAACTACTCGACCGCCTTTGAATGGTCGCTTAAGCTCAAAGAATTGACTTATGTGGTCGCGGAGCCTTATTCCAGTGCGGATTTTCAGCATGGCCCTATTGCCATGGTCGAGAGCGACTTCCCGGTCATGGCAGTTGCACCCGGTGGAAAAGTTTTCGATTCGCTCATGTCCATGCTGACCGGACTGCGAAATGACCACAACGCTGAACTGCTTATCATCTCAGACCAGCAGGCTGCACTCAACATTGCCCAGTCGTCCATCCAGTTACCGTCCGGCATCCCGGAATGGGTCACCCCGCTCATCACCATCCTGCCGGCGCAGCTATTTTGTTACCACCTGACCCAGGCCAAAGGATACAGCACCGAAAGCCCGCGCTCTATTCGCAAGGTCACAGAGACTCATTAAGGGTAGTCGCTTTTAGCCTCGTATTTATTCATGCCTGTCACACTCTCAGTCCCGGTCCATATCAACATCCTCGGCAATCCTGCCGATGGCAACAACTCGCCCATGCCGCCCCACCCTGAATCTGGTCCACGTTATGACGTGGGCGGCACTACTCGGGCGATGTGTATGGACACATGCGTCCGCGCGATAAATAAGAACACGCCGAATGGAAAAAATCCGGAGGCGAAATACCTCCGATGATCCGATTTATGTCTGCAGTCTGGGAATGCGCCGGGCGTAAGAAATTTTCATTGCTTGAAGGAAATTTAAACACCTTTGGCGATCTTATGACTAGAACCATTTCCTCGTGGATGAGATGATGAATTACTGCGGCTTCGAGGATGACGCAGGCTGGATGAATAACCTCTGATGGTTTACCGCTTGAAAGCAATGAAGCTTAGAACACAACCCTTGATGGAATCATAAATGAATTTTCGAAATTGCTTGTATTACCACTCCTCGAAGTGTTTTACACTTGCATGTCTTGCAACATCTGGGGTAATTTTTCTGGCGGGTTGCGTCGCTAACTCAACAACGACAACCACCCAGATACCTTTCCCCACTCCAATTCCCCAGACTGTAACGAGTTCCCTGGTCGAGATTACTTATACACTCAGGCCATCGGTTGCATTAACAACCAACACACCAGAACCTAGTGCGACCAACACCTCGATTCCACGGATCTACGTTTTTCCCGTCCAACCGGTCAAATATACCGGCTATGCGGAAGGGTATGCCGCGCATGGTTACCCAGCCATTGATATTTTCGCGCCAGCAGGTTGGGCATTTGTGGCAGTGACCGATGGCATGGTCGATTTTGTATCCTATACGGACACTTGGGATCCCGTCACCGACGATCCCGCTTCACGCGGGGGATTATCTGTCGCCATCATCGGCGATGACGGTTTGCGTTATTACGGCTCGCATCTATCGAGTATTGCCGATGGCATCTCGCCCGGTATGCGTGTCCTTGCGGGTCAGACCCTGGGCTATGTCGGTAAATCAGGGAATGCAAGAGAGCGGGGTACCCACCTTCACTTTGGTATCTCCCGCCCTACCTACCCGGAAGATTGGAGGACCCGGCGAGGTGAAATAGACCCATACGCTTATTTGAATGCCTGGCGGGAAGGCATCAATATCTCACCGGTATACTCCACACCCACTCCGAAAGTGAGACCTTGATTAATTACGCAATCCGTAATCCTCGCCTCGGGGTAAGGATCCCACCCCCACCACATCACCTTAAATCACTCTAAATCCATAATGAAATTCGGTCGTTCTGTTTAGTTCGTTAATCCCTAAAGAGTTAGTGATTGAGACTTCATTCGGTCAATTAATCAGAGCTTACCGACATCGTGATAATTGCTTTCACGTACGCCGGCAGGCGTGATTTCTATAAATTCAGCATTTTCCTGAAGCTCGCGGATATGATGCGCCCCACCGTAACTCAAACCAGAGCGAAGCCCACCTACCAGCTGGTAAATAATCTCAGCGACATTCCCACGATAAGGAACAACCGCCTCAACTCCCTCCGGGACAACCTTCGCCCAGTCTTCCTGACTTTCTGCACTTTCGTCTTCCCCATTCTCGGCGTATTCTGAAGCCTTGCGTCCGATGGCAGCACCCAAAGAAGCCATTCCCCTCACCACCTTCACTTTCTGCCCGTCACGAATGACCGGTGAGCCTGGTGCTTCTTCGCAACCTGCAAACAGACTCCCAATCATCACCGTACTGGCTCCTGCCGCCAGCGCCTTGACCAGATCCCCAGAGGTTTTTATACCGCCATCAGCTATCACAGGAATGTGACCCAAACCGGCAGCCTGTAATCCAGCCATACTATCCATGATCGCCGTGAGCTGTGGCACGCCGAAACCGGTCACGATGCGTGTCGTGCAGATCGAGCCTGGTCCGATACCCACTTTGATACCATCAGCCCCCGCTTCAGCGAGGTCAACTGCTCCCTTGCCTGATGCCACATTCCCGGCAATGATTTGAGCTGCAGGCAACAGCTCGCGAATTTTCTTGACCATATCAATGCAGTGGTCGGCATGCCCATGGGCAATATCCAGTACAAGGGCATCAGCACCGGCAGAGAATAGGGCTTCAGCACGTTCCACCTCGGAAGCACTGACTCCAATCGCTGCTCCGACCCGGAGACGCTCTCTTTTATCCTTGGTGGCATGCGGATGGTGTTCTCTTTTAAGCACATCTTGCGCAGTGATCAACCCCACTAGTTTCCCGGCATCATCAATAACGGGAAGTTTCTCGAGACGATGCTCATGCAATAAAGCCCGGGCTTCCTCCGGGGATATCCCGGGACGGACATGAACCAGCTTCGATGCGGGAGTCATCACGGAAATAACGGGGGATTTATCGTCCGGAGCCATCGCAACATCGCGTTGCGTCACAAGACCGACCAGCCTGCCCGCAGCGTCGGTTACGATCAGTCCACCCACTTCGCGGGATCGCATCATGCGTAGGGCTTGGGATATGGGGGCTTCTGGCTGAATGGAATATGGATTCTCTATAATGAATCCTTCTGCGCGCTTGACCTTCTCTACCTGCTTGACCTGCTGGTCGATAGTCATGAACCGGTGTATCACGCCCAGACCACCCGCGCGGGCAAGTGCAATCGCCATAGCAGCTTCTGTCACGGTGTCCATATTAGCACTGAGGATAGGGATCTTTAAGCTGATCTCGCGCGTTAGCCTGGTCGATGTATCGATGTCTTGCCGGGAAGCGATTGGTGAACGCTTGGGTAGCAGCAGGACATCATCGAAAGTTAAACCCTTGGTCGGTCGGATTTTCATGTTCATCTCCCAAAGTAAATTTCACCCTGATTTTAGCATTGAATTAATCCTGGCCATACAAGTTATAATATGTGACATTTATCAATATTTTTCAATATTATTCTATGCTATGATTTCTGAAAGACCTATGAAAAGCGTTTTCAGAAATCATAGCAAAATCACTCAAATCGTCGCGCCCTCTATAAATCGCAGAGGTCGCTCATAGAACCGGTGATTCTATCGCAACGGGATCATGGGTGATTAATAGATCAACTCCTTTATGTGAATCAGTTGCAGGTAAAGTGAGCGAAACAATTTTAAGGTTAACCTTCGTTCCACGCATTGCAGCGCGTTTCCTTGCCAGTAGACATATGCACATAATTGGCTTATTGCTCCCGAAATCGGTGGAGCATTATTCTTGCCCATATTGAGGACATTAGAATTCACGGAATTAGAACTCTACTTCGATCTGCCGATCAATTCAATCCTAATTGCGCGGTAAATGATCATCCGACAACCTTGGGGATGTTGATAAAATGGAGTAACCATGACAAAATACAAATTTCCACCAACATTTCTTTGGGGCGCAGCAACTGCGTCCTACCAAATCGAAGGCGCTTATAACGAAGACGGCAAAGGCGAATCAATTTGGGATCATTTCAGCCATACTCCGGGAAAAGTATTCGAAGGACACACAGGCGATATCGCCTGCGATCATTATCATCGCTACCCGGAAGATATCTCTCTCATGCGCAGGCTGGGATTGAAAGCGTATCGGTTTTCCACCTCCTGGCCACGGGTCATTCCTGCCGGTATCGGGCAAATCAACCCTGCCGGGATTGATTATTATGATCGTTTGGTAGATTCTCTGCTAGCAGCCAACATTGAACCATTTCTGACTCTATACCACTGGGACCTTCCGCAAGCGCTCCACGAAATCGGAGGGTGGACAAGCCGGGACACCTGCCATGCATTCGCTGACTATGCGGCGCTCATGGTCCGTCGACTTGGGGATCGCGTTAATCATTGGACTACATTCAACGAACCGGGCGTCATCGCCTTCGACGGTTATCTCGTCGGGGAACATGCTCCCGGGATAAAGGACGAAGCTCAATCCCGTCAGGTCGTGCACAATCTTCTACTAGCACATGGGTTGGCAGTTCAGGCTATTCGCGGGATAGATCCGAACCTTAAAGTTGGCATCGTTCTCAATTTATGGCCTTCTGATCCTGTAAGTGATTCGATGGAAGATGTCGCCGCTGCGGAACTAGCCTGGCAGATGAGTGAAACGCTTTTCCTTGACCCAATATTCCGTGCTTATTATCCCCCTGTTCTTATCAACGCGCTGGTGAGTCAGAATGCCGAATTGCCCGAGATAAGACCTGGCGATATGTCGCTCATCGCCCAGAGGATCGATTTTCTGGGAGTGAATTTTTACTCCCGAAATCTCATCGGCAAAGAGGGTCCAGTTTCGCCGGTCCCCGGATCGCTTTACACAGAAATGGGCTGGGAAGTCCATCCGCCTGCCCTGAGACGATTGCTTAACCGTCTCAATCGGGATTATTCCCTCCCGCCCATCTATATCACTGAAAACGGCTCCGCCTTTGCAGACGAAGTTGGTTCGGATGGCAAGATCCATGATCCATTACGGTTGGATTATCTGCGCCAGCATTTCATCCAAACTCGGCTTGCCATGCAAGATGGCGTGGATGTGCGGGGTTACTTCGTATGGTCGCTTCTCGATAACTTCGAGTGGGGCTGGGGATATTCCAAAAGGTTCGGCATCGTCCGCGTGGACTATGATACCCAGAAACGCACTGTAAAAGACAGCGGCGATTGGTATTCGAAAGTTATCTCCACCAACACCGTTGAGTAATACTTATCCAGGAAAAGGATACTCATGAGTCTACCTACAAAAATCGTCGTCATCGGAGCAGGTAGTGCCAGCTTCGGGGAGAATACTCTCGCGGCTTTGATGCGCAGCAGGAAATTACGTGGCAGCGCGCTTGCCCTGGTGGATCACAATCTCGAATCGCTCGACATTGTAAATCGCCTCGCCCAACGTCTCAATCGAGAATGGGATTGTGGCATCAACATTACTGCGCATGCACACCACCGGGATGCGATTGACGAATCCACAAAATTCGTTGTTTCCGCCATTGAAGTTGGGGCGCGGGAGGGATTATGGCGCAGAGATTTCGAAATTCCTCTCAAATACGGCGTCCGACAGCCCTATGCTGAAAATGGCGGACCCGGCGGATTCGCGCATGCCGCACGGAATATCGGTCCTGTGATGGAGATCATCCGTGACATGGAGCAGGTCTGTCCCGATGCGTGGTTCGTTAATTATACAAATCCGATGATCCGCATTTGTGACGCAGTCAATCGTCACAGCAAAATCAAGGCCGTAGGACTCTGCCATCAGATTTTCATCGGCTACACCATGGTCGGCGTGGCTTTGAGCAAGGAGTTGGGTATCGAAGTCCCTGAGGGTCTGACAGGCATGGAAGCGTCGATTTTGCAGGCACCCCTTCATGATCGCGTTAAACAACAGGTTGTTCCTCTGCTGGATATCCGCGCAGCGGGGTTAAACCATTTCTCATGGATTCTCTCCATCCGTGACCGGCGCTCCGGGGAGGATTTGTATCCTCTATTTAGAAGGAGATGGAACGAGCTCCCCGATAATTTCGAACCCTTAACGAGGCGTGTATTCGACGCGTTTGGTCTTTTCCCTATATCCGGGGATACGCATTTATGTGAATATTTACCATGGGTCAGCGACCCAATCACCAAGCCATGGGAAAAGTATAATATCAAGCTTTATGACTGGGATACCATGTCCACTCTTCGCAGCTTTGGATTGGATCGCCTCAAAGACTTGGCAGACGGTACACTGACCATCGATGGATTGGAAGATAGCGATTCGGAAGGCGCGCTGGAAATGATCGAAAATATCGCGGGCGCTGGCACGCATTACCATTTGGCAGCCAATCTTCCAAATTTCGGACAGATAGAGAATCTACCCGTTGGGGCTACTGTCGAGACACCAGTTGTCGTGGATGGCGAAGGTATCCACCCTGTGCATGCCGGTATGATGCCGGAAGGGATTGCAGAAATCCTTCGCCGTGAAACCACCGTTGCACAATTTTCTGTTGATGCTGCAATTGAAGGAGACCGCCAAAAAGCGCTTCAATGCCTGCTCCTTGACCCAGTCATTACTGATTTTGAAACTGCCAGTTTGGTCTTAAATGATTACCTGATTACATACAAAGAATATTTACCTCAATT
This sequence comes from Anaerolineae bacterium, assembly GCA_041479025.1. Classification (GTDB taxonomy): domain Bacteria; phylum Chloroflexota; class Anaerolineae; order Anaerolineales; family Villigracilaceae; genus JBGPQJ01. Next base: position 1,064 of record JBGOXG010000096.1, on the reverse strand, counting down.
CTGGCACTAATTTAAATTTGAAAGTTATAATAATGCTTTCGCGCATTATTGAGGATTTGTGAAAGACCGTCTAACGAAAATCGTAATTCACGCTGCGTTTCCTATCAGCCTGCTGGTGATAATTTGCCTGGTCGTCGGGATTTTCACATTCCAGGATTTCGGCATGGGCTGGGATGAACCACTTTTCTATAAATACGCCGATGCAATCCCCTATGCCTATTCATTGAGCGAAAGGTTGAGCGGGAATTTTAATATCCTCAAAGCGTATGGTCCAAGTGAGACGGACCACATGATGTACGGACCGGCATACATACTCATTGCCAGACCATTTGTTTTAATGACCATGTTCCTCACCGGTGTGGACCAACCCAGCGGATGGCACTTGATAAACTTCATCCTATTCATTATTGGGGTTCTGTTCATATACCTGTTTGCATTACGATGGATGAACCGATGGGCAGCCTTCAGTGCCGCCCTGCTCTTTGTCACACAGCCTCTCTTCTGGGGTCATGCCTTTATTAATCCCAAAGATATCCCTTTCGCTGTATTTTTTATCATCGCCATTTACACCGGCTTTAGAATGGTGGACGCAGCCTCCCTTCCTCATCGAAGCGACAACAGCCCGGAACCTCTTTCCCGGCATTGGGGATGGGTGCGTGTCTTACTGTGGGTGATCTTTTCCCTCCTGCTTCTTGTCAGTATTGCTGCGGTTACATTCAACGCTCAGATACGCAATTGGATACCAGATCTTATCCGCAGTGTTTACGACCACCCCGAAAGTTTCGGCGGAAAGATTTTTCTCCTACTAACTGAAAATCCAAGTGGTTCCAACGCGGAGGCTTATATTTCAAAAGGGCGCAGCCTTTTCAATCGGCTTCCTTTGTTTTTATTTATATTCACTTTTATCGCAGGACTATCAGCCTTCCTTGCAACTTATAAGACTGATTTCTTGCGGCGCAGTTACCAAACCATTAAAATAAACCTGTCTTACGGCGTGACAATATTTGCTGGAATCACGCTTGGTTTATTGACTGCGATCCGCATTCTTGGACCACTTGCTGGTG
>JBGOXG010000191.1:0-4427 GCA_041479025.1 Anaerolineae bacterium | reverse complement strand
GGCATGCAAGTCAACGATCCTCACGCCAGAGGGGACATTTTCAAGCAGATCGCCCGTCAATCGCGCAAGGACGATATCTACTTCAAAACCACATTGGATAATCCCCATCGCAAGATTAACGCAGACTCGTTCCGCGCCACCGCCCGCCAAGCTTGGTAGGAAAAAGGCAATTTTCTTATTATTCATACCCGGTAAATTCTTTTCGAAAACGGCGGGCTGCCATTTGAAGAAAGATCAGCGGCCAGAAAACATTGCATCGCCAGCCATGCCAGGCAGCGATGATCGATTGCTTCCACTGGCGGTGATACAGGGCGGTTGCCGATATGCGATAACTTGTATCGGCATGGGCACGTCGGAGCAGTCTTTCCATCTCAACAGGCAGATTTTCCATGGAAAGGTATCGCTCCTGGATGTTCTGTCCTTCAAGAAGGGTCTTAATCCGCAAGGTCCCTCGCTGTGGTTCTCGTGAATCCTCAACTGAAAACGTGGCCGAATCTTTATGACTGCGAAAATAATAAACAACATCAGGGATTGAAACTGGCCTTACCCCGGCCAGTGCAAGTCGCATGATGAACTCCCGGTCAGCCGCATAGCGATATTGCGAATCGAATTCACCTACGCGCTCAAATATTTTACGGCGAAAGAACCAGGAATTGGGCGCTGTGGAGCCAATTACGATCCGATACCAGAACTCTTCAGGGGCGATGGAGGGAGAAGTACGAATAAAGCATCTTTTCCCCTCTCGGTCTTCAAATACCATGAATCCCCCATCGACCACATCGGCCGCTGGATCTTGAGAGAATGCATCAAGCGCTGCCCCAAAACTGTTTGGAGCATACACATCATCTGCATTGAGCAATCCAATGATCTCTCCTCGAATCATTCGCAAACCCTTATTAATCGCATCATACATGCCATGATCGGGTTCACTGACTACTCGCAGATGGGGATATTCTTTTAATACAGCAAGCGTCCCATCAGTAGAGCCTCCATCCACGATAACATGTTCAAATCCACCAGGGGTATTCTGAGCAAGGACACTCTCAATGCCCTCCCGGATAAATTTCTCGGCGTTAAAGCAAGGCGTGATAATGGAGATGGGTGTTGTTGTCATACCTGCTCATGCAATTTTCAATAAAACGCCAACGAACTTCTCGTCACATCGAATAACGACAGGTTCAATATCCAGGGATTGAGCAAAATCAGAAAAACCAAGATTGTCTCCAATGTCGTCAGAGATAAATATACCGCCAGGGCGGAGTGCTTGCCATAGCCTGGGATATGTCCACATTCGTCCGCCATAGCTTTTATCGCTATCATAATGGCACATATCAATACTCCCTATGAGCTTGAGAGCTTTTGGTATCGCCAGTCTATCCGCTGCTCGCAGGAGCTTCCAGTTGGTCTTCAAATCACCTGGAATAACACAGCCTACGTACGGATTATTATCCAAGCCCGGATAAGGGAGGTCTGTACTAACAAGAAGCCCAGCGCGAGGTTGTAAGGAAAGCAGGATCGCCAAGGAGGACCAGCCGTAAGCTACGCCCGTCTCTATGACCCGGCGCGCCTGGATAAACTCGGCAAGCTGATAGATCAAATCAAGATCCCCAGGTCCTCCCATTCTTACTGGACAAGCCCGTGCAGTAGCTTCTGCTTGAGCAAAGACTTGTGGAAATTTCTCGCTGACGGAAGCCTTCGGGGCGCTACCTGTGATTTGGAACAAAGCCCGCCCCGTTTCCACAGCCCGTTCATTGCACCATTCAACAGCCCGGGCATGCATTTCAGCAGTTCCATCGCTCCCCAGAAATGTACGACGAGTCTTCAATCGGGCAAGACGAATCAAATCAGGGTACAAATAAGGCCGTCGAAGATACCAAATGAGGGTTTTTCCAAAAGGCGGCATTCTCATCCCTTAAGCAAATTTACCCGGAAGGCTGTTATTAGAACAGAGAGGTGTAATCTACTTTTTGAAAAACAGTTAGTTTTCCACCAATAGTAGCATCAACAATTTTACGCCCATCGGATTCAAAGGCTGTGCGCGCCATGCGATAGGCAATTTCAGAAGTCTCCAGGTCAGGGAGCTGCCATTTGAAGCCCCTGCCAAAATAATTCGACGCAAAATGATTGGGGTCATCGCCTTCAGAGACGACAGTGGAATGCGGCTTTCCCTGCGTGGTGAAGGAGTGGTCGACACCGATCAAAATCACCTCTTCAAAACCGATATGATAGGCCAACTGCATCGCCACGTAAGTAACCGTTGCTCCAGACCACAGGGTTCGGCGCGCATCAGTGGTGAATTGCAGGCGGGCACAATGATCTCGAATGTAGACAATATCGGAAGCGTTCGGAAGAACTTTGCGAGCGGTCCACGGGAAAAATTTGGTTGTCGATACTGAGGCCAGTTCCGCCGCACATTGATCAATGACCAGTTGATTGACCGTCACTAAATAACTCGTTGTAAATCCAAGCTCAGGGAAAAGCATGTAAATGCGGTTCAGTCCAAAGGTGAACTCCCCACGCAATCTGGTTAAGTCGGTCTGGCGCAGGCTGGGTCCGTTGCCAAGGATAAAACATCGCTTGCCTCGATGCGCGTTCTTCAACGAATCCAATGCGCGCAGGCTTTCACGCCCGGTGCTGGTCGTGCGATATAGAACATTCTGCTTGATACAATGCAGACGGTATTTGATTTCCTCAACAGGAGAACGCTCTAACATAGTTGATTATCTTTAAACAAAGGTGAAAAGCAAAATCAATCTTTGAGCAGAAAATCACCGCTTTTCAGGATGCCTTCCAAGATGGTATCGATGGTCTGGGAATTTTCCGGCATTAAATCTCCAAAGGAAAAATCCTTGAAATGCGTGAAACCGGGGTAATAGCCTTGACCCAGAAATTTTTCGAAGGGCAAAGAAGTACGGAACAACTGGTAATAAAAAAAACGTCGTCCATTGCGCTGGAATTCAGGGGGTGCCTCAACCTTATCCGCTGCGAGGAATTCATCCACCTGTGCGCGGAACGTCTCGACATTCTGAGGGAAGAATACAATCGGATAGCGAGTAAAACGCGCCCGGCCGCCTGAAAGAACCGGAGCGCCCATGATGGCAGCCTCCAGTCCGATGGTGGAGTTGTAAACCATGACAAATTTGGATCTTTGGATTAATGCATACGAGCTGAGGTATTCCTGCGGGGGGATGAATATGACGTTGGGGAGTGAATCCGCGGAACGTGCTGCCACCCAGCCTGCCACCGTTTCGAGACTTTCCTTTCCGGGACGGGTCTCATCTGGGTGGGCACGAATGATAAAAAGCGTCTCGGGGTGTTTCCGGGCAATCTCCAGTATTTCATCAAGCCAGGCAAACATATCCGTGAAGAGCGTGTTGGCATGCGGCTGGCTCGTATCAAAAATGACATTGGTGAATACAGGAACGATTTGCTTGAACCGGGATATTTCTTGGTTGAGCGATTCATCCAGACCTTTCATTTCCGGCCAGAATTTTATGCCTGCCATGCTGAATTTGCCCTTGAAGCGTTTTTCAAGGTAAGCATCGAGGCGTGCATTTTGTTCATCGTTCAGCTCAAAATCGGCGGGAATATCTATCGGGTACGCAGTAGCATCTCCTTCAGTAAAAAAAGCTGAGAACGGAAGCAACCCGACTTCATGCGCAAAGGAGCAGATTCCGCGTTTGCGGGCGAGCCAGCGCGCTGTTGCCTCAGGGTAGAACTGCCCGTTGAATACGACGACCGCCCGAGGGTGAGTCTGGTCAAGTAATCTGCTGAATTCCTGGGCAATGCTCCAGGCAGAAAGTATATATTCGCGATAAAGATAACGCGTCCCGTCATCATCTAATAAATTATGACGTCGTAAAATCCACCGCAGTCCGGGTACGACAAGTTCCCCCAACGGTACCGGGCTGGGAATATTAGGGACAGTATGGTGATGCTCATATACCAGTAACTCGGGAATCGAAAGGTCCATGAGCTGCCCAGCGAGTGTGGGGTCCCGGTGATAGTTGAACCAGTGGACATCCGCTCCAGTATGGAGAGCCCGCGAATGAGCAATGCAGGTACCGCACGGCGGTGGAGAAGCCGGTTTGACGCGAGAAGTTCCCAGCACGCAATGGCTCATGCCTGAATGACAGGCAAAGTGGATAACAGGTACTTTCTGCAGGCGTACAGCCCACGAGGCTATTATATGAAAGCCTGAGTTGAGTGAGAAATCGTTAGTTCCAGTGGATGCTCTGAAAAATATCACTGGAGCGGTTTCTTCCGCCCGAGGGATGTCCGCAGCGATTTGAGCGGCTTTGCGGGTAATAGCATGATTTTCACGTATCCTCAATACCCCGCGCCGTACCCGCTGCAAGATTTTGGAAGGCAGAGAGAACAAATTCACCGACAATACTCCTGAATGGGAGGCGTGAGTTCGCATACAG
>JBGOXG010000258.1:0-2854 GCA_041479025.1 Anaerolineae bacterium | reverse complement strand
CGCTTCGACATGGGCAATCCCCGTCTTGCGAGCGTTGACTGTGTCCGCGTCGATGACGATGGCGAGGCTGTCGCGCAGATCCACTTCCTGTGCAGAGAGTTGTTTGATCTGCGATGAACTGGCGCGAACCAGCTCGGCTTGTACGGAAGTAACCTGAGTGTTACTCAGGTTGACAACTTCCGGAAAATCGCTTTCAAGTGCGGGAATCTCAGATTCCATGGTTTCTCCAGGAAAAAATCAAGCCTCCACGCGGAGGCGTTGGCACTTACGGACTAGGATTTTAGCCGTCTCAGGCTGAAACGTCAAGTATTGAATATGGGATGAGATGGGATTAAATATCGAATGAGAGAGTGGATGATGGGATTGAAGAGAAAAGGACATGCGTGATTATCAACCAGCACACCAGTCAAAGGTATAATGCAGCATCTGGGTTGACCATGCGTCGATACATCTACTGCACCGTTTTCATTTCGGGAATGACCTCACTTGCTGCCGAGTTTGCTGCCAGCCGCCTGCTGGGCAATGTCTTTGGGACGAGCAATATCGTTTGGGCAAGTATCATCGGGTTAATTCTCATCTACCTGACCCTGGGTTATTTTATCGGTGGGCGTTGGGCGGATAAATCTCCTTATCCCAAAACCATGTTCGCAGTGATCACCTGGGCGGCTTTTACGCTTGGGATTGTCCCTTTCATCGCTGGGCCGGTCTTGCGAGCGGCTGCATCCGCGTTCGATACACTGCAGATGGGCATCCTGGGAGGGTCATTTGCGGCAGTATTGGTTTTACTCATTGTCCCGATCACCCTGATGGGAATGGTCTCGCCTTTCGCCATCCGCATCTTGATGGAGGACACCCGCCGTGCGGGGAACATCTCCGGGAATGTGTATGCCATTTCCACAGCCGGTTCTTTTCTGGGGACTTTTTTGCCTACCCTGATTTTTATCCCCTTGATTGGCACAACCCGTACTTTCTTACTGTTCAGCGCCATACTCTTGATAGTTGCTCTGATCGGTCTTTATCTCAGCGCCAAACGGGCGGTGCTGCCGTATCTGCTGATGGCCGCTGTATTGGCAGCGTTGTCGTTATGGGGATTGAACACACACATCAAACGAACCCCTGGACAGGTTTACGAAACGGAATCGGCGTATAACTATATTGAAGTGCTTCAATCCAATGGATATACCTACTTGAGATTGAATGACGGGCAGGGCGTCCATTCGGAATATCACCCCACACAACTATTCTTCGGAGGTCCATGGGAGCAGTTCCTCATCGCACCCTATTTCAACGCGCCACCTTATAAGACCGGGCAGGTTAAGCGCATTGCTATTGTTGGACTTGCGGCGGGGACAACCGCCCGGCAGGCGACCGCAGCGTATGGCGCAATCCCAATCGACGGTTTTGAAATCGACCCAAAAATCGTCGAGGTGGGACGCCAATATTTTGGAATGACCATGCCCAACCTGAATGCAATTGTGACGGACGGTCGCTGGGGATTGGCGCACAGCCCTTACAAATACTCTATTATCGCGGTGGACGCCTACCGTCCTCCTTATATTCCCCCCCACATGACCACGCGGGAATTCTTCAAGATCGCATACGACCATCTTGAACAGGATGGCGCACTTGCGATCAATGTCGGGCGAGCCCCAGGTGACCGCCGCTTGATTGACGACCTCGCTGCGACCATGGGTTCTGTATTCCCATCAATTTATGTGATGGATATTCCCAACACGTTTAACTCGATCATTTATGCCACGAAACAACCCACCGCGGTCGAGAATTTGACAGCCAATATGATTGTGCTGACAGAGGATATTCACACACACCCATTACTGTTACAGGCTGGGATGGCCGCATTATCGAACCTGCAGCCGGTATCGCCTGGCGGGATGATTTTCACAGATGACCTCGCTCCAATCGAGTGGATCACCAATGACATGGTATTGAAGTTCATCCTGGGGGGTGGGATGCAGGACTTGCAGTAGGTTTATTATCAAAATATGGAGAACCCGGCGTGAATCCTCGTCTTACTTCAACACTTTCCTGGTTTGTAACCTTGCTGACACCCATTGTAATGATTTTACTGGGTGTGCGACTTTTGCTTAACCCGGGATATCCAGTACTTGCCTATCATATGCCTGGGTTCCCCGCTGATCCTTATGGATTCACCAGGGATGACCGCTTGAAGTGGTCAGGTTACGCGATCAACTACCTTCTAAATGATGCCGGGATCGAGTATCTGGCGGATTTGCGTTTTAGCGATAATTCGCCCCTTTACAATGACAGGGAACTGGGGCACATGCTGGATGTAAAGAATCTTGTCCAGGTGGTGATGCGGGTTTTTTATCTGACCCTTTCCATCCTGATTGGCATGGGGCTTTGGGCTTACTTCAAGAAATGGATGTTTGACTTTCGCTGGGGTTTATCGCGCGGTGGTTGGCTGACCGTAGGGTTGATCCTGGGAGTCGGCCTCTTCGCGGTGGTCAGTTTCTGGCAATTTTTTACAATGTTTCATGAAATCTTCTTTTCCGGCGATTCATGGTTATTCCTATATTCCGACACGCTCATCCGATTGTTCCCCTTGCGCTTCTGGCAGGATGTTTTCATCTGGGTGCTGGGTTTTGCCCTGCTGGCAGGAGCAGCGCTGGGCTGGTTCTTAAGACCGAAGGCAAACTAACAGGCCAACTGCCAGTCGCAAGCCATGGCTTATGCCTTCATCGGTTATAATTTTACAAATAGGAGATACTTGTATGCCTGAACCTGCCTCCCTCTCTTTGGAAAATCGCGTGGCTGTTGTGACCGGCGGCTCGCGTGGAATTGGGCGTGCCGTCGCCCTTGAACTTGCGCGGCG
>JBGOXG010000175.1:0-4913 GCA_041479025.1 Anaerolineae bacterium | reverse complement strand
CCTGCGCCTGCGGACGTCCCTTTTATTTTCAGGTAAAATCGAGACCATGGCTCAACGTTTACCGGTCCTTCCCACCCTGCTTTTAATTGTATTTATCGTGACAGGTTGTGCCCAGGCTGTGGCTCCCACTCCCACCGCTACGGCAATCCCGCCAACCTCCGCACCGACTTCCACCTTAATTCCGACGGAGACACCCGCGCCCACACCTGTGCGGATACCGCCCGACCTGCCGGGAACATTTCAATCGCAGTATCTCAACCCGCTCGACGCGCCGCATACCTATGTCGCCGACACCTGCCAGTATTTGAAGAATAAATGGGATCCGAACAAAGCCGCCCCAGGCACGGTCGTAATGCCGATCATGTTCCACTCCATCACCAAGGGCGAGGTCACCAACTACGATCAGATCTCCATCAATGAATTTCACACTTTGATGGCGGACCTCAAGGAACAGGGCTTCGAGGCGATTACCACCGAACAACTGGCCGATTTCCTGGAAAATAATACCAGGATCCCCTGGCGCTCTGTCTATCTGGTTGTGGATGACCGCAAGCAGCGCGCTTATTTTGACACGACATTCAAGGAGTACAACGTCAAATGGGGCTGGAAGGTCGTCAACGCCTGGATCAGCGCACCCGACAACACCTACGATGTCTGGGGACAGAATGCCCAGTTGGAAGCGGAAGGCTGGGTGGACCACCAGGCGCATGGTGTCGTGCATAACATCCCCATGGCGGATACCTCGACAGAAGCTTACATTACCAGCGAACTACAGGGTTCCATCGATGCCCTGCGCAAAAAATTCAACAAGACACCCATCGCCATCATCTGGCCGGGTGGCGGATTTGGCACGAAACCGGTGCAGACCGCCCGGCAGCTGGGTTACAGGCTCGGCTTCACGATCAATCCCCGCGGTCCGTTGATGTACAACTGGATCCCACTTTCAGACAAGCCTGATACCATGCGCCCTTCGTATCTCCCAGAAGGTTCGATCAATGATCCGCTCATGGTGCTGCCGCGCTTCTGGGATACGGACGCGCGCAGCCATATCGACAGGGTGCGGCTCACCGGCAAGGAAGCCGCCGCCTACGCCGAGCAGAACAAAGCCACCGAGCTGGCCTATTACAATATCCTGTGCGCCCCGACCCTCGGACCTATCCCAACCACTGCGCCATGATTTTTCGAGGACGCATCTTTGAAAGCGTTTGCGGTCCATCTTTTTGCGCGATTTGCGGCCTTCATAAACAAGATGAATCCTAATTGCATCTTCTGTAAAATCATTGCCGGTGAGGCACCCGCCACGATAATCTACCGCGACTCGCAGGTAACCGCTTTCCGCGACCTGCATCCCGTCGCGCCGACTCACATCCTGATCGTGCCGAACAGGCATATCGAATCAGTCAATCAGCTTGAACCAGAGGATGAGGCCCTAGTCGGTCACATCTTCAGCGTGGCACGCATCCTGGCCGAGCGGGAGGGCGTCCATGAGAGCGGATTCCGCATCATCAGTAACACCGGCGCGCATGGCGGGCAGACCATCTTTCACATGCATTTCCATCTCATTGGCGGGCAGAGAATGAAGCACCCGATGGGATGAATCAAAAACCCCTCCCGGTTTGAAGCGAGAGGGGCTTGCCGAAAATCTTCAACTTATTTGAACTTAATGCGTTTCAACTCGCCGGTCATCTGGCGCGCATACCAGAACAGCCCGCCCCCGACCAGCAGCATCAACGCGCCGGCAATTGCGATCACCGGCGAACGGCTCGCTGTGGCAGGATTCACCACTGGAGCGCTGCTCGGCTGGGCGCCAAAGGGCACGTAATAGGTACCTCCGGCCTCGACCTTTTTCGCGCCCGTCAGGTCGTAGCTTAAAACGGTGGTGGGGTTGTACCCGTCGGGGATGCCCACGCTGACCGTATATTCCCCCTGCGGAGTATCTGAAAAACAGATCCCCTGGAATTCGACATCGGGGTTGGCCGGCAGGGTATTCTGGGTTTTTGAATACCCACCCCTCAGGTTCGTCACGCTGACCGCGCCGCCCGCGATGGGGGGTTCCGTCTCCTGGCGTTTTCCGTCGCCGTTGAGGTCCTCGTAAAGCAGTACACAAATCTGTGCCATCCCGCCGCTGACGAGGGTGGGAGTCGGCAGGATCTGGGTCGGTGTGGGCGAGGGACCGGGAGTCGGTGAACCCGCCGAGGGACCGCCGAATCCGATCAGTAGTTCCTGGCCTTCCCGAATATCGCAGTTTTCGTTCAGGCGGTTCAGCTTGCGGATCTCTTCCACGGATACTCCGGTCAGCAGGGAAATTCGCAGGCAGGAATCACCGGGTTGGACAATGTAGATAATACGGCCGTCAGAGCGCGGGGTCGGGGTGGCGTACTGCAGCACCTGCGGCTCCGGCGAAGCCTGTGCCACCAGCACCATCCGCAACATCAGGATAAAGAAAATGAACAAACTGACTGCAAAGACTCTTCGTTTCATGGTGATTCTCTGGAAGGATTATAACATTACACTCTTGACCGGTCTCGTCGGTGGGGGTAGTAACGGAGAGCTGAAATCGGTTCAAATATAGGCCACCCTGTGCAAATCTCAACAAGGAAAGACGGGGTCTATGTAGTACAATTGTTCTATGATTGTGCTGCGTGCCTTCAAGAATGGTACGGCTGCCAGGTGTTTCTGGCTGACCCGTATTACCCGTCCACCAAACGGTGTTCGCGCTGTGGAAACGTCAAAGCCGAGTTAGCCCGCCATTCTTGAGGCAACAGATGTAAGGTGAGTTTTGAATATCACGTATCTTGAAAAGATGTAATCTCGTATCCCCCCTTCGAATTTACAACACCGACGATCTTTTTTCTTGTTTAGCGTAACGTTTGTGCAATCAGAGCAGAAAGTGCTATAAACGTCAAAAAAGAGCATTTTTTGAAAACGGCAAAGGCAACTGAACTGCCCATTGTTTTTTCACCGAAAGGGATCGACCAGCATACAGGCTTTGATCCGTGAACATTAACAAACAACCTTGATCCTGCCAAGTCACCCAGGCAGAAGTATGGGCGGCTACCTGGACTTGCTGCTTGACTTTGGGTTGAGCGATGTCCTGCCACCCGTTCGGGATTTGCGGACACTGTTCCACCAGCCAGCGAGCTGCCCAACGCACAAAATTTGCGGCAAAAACGGCAAACTGCTCCTGCAAGAAGATGGCCGGGGCCGAGCGGACCTTCAAATGATGCATGGCGAATACGTTTTTGCCTTCTTTGATCCCAGCTTCAATTAATTGGCGCGCATTGTAGCGATGAAACCAATCGGCTAAATCCGTTGTCACAGGATCGGTTCCAAAATGGAGCAGCGTACCAAAGTGCTGCGTCTTGCCGGTATAGAAATGCTCGAGACCCACGTCCAGCGGATAAGGGAAGTCGTCAAACTGGCGGGCTTTCCAGGCAAACATCTCTGCATTCTCACCGACTCGGAGCCAGGCCATTTTGGGATCGGTTTCCTGCTTCAGCCGGGGAGTGAGCCAATCACTATAAGGCTTGGTATAGACCTCGTAGCCCATTTCAATCAACCAGGCGACATTTTCTCGGGTTCCAAAACCGGCATCCATCCGAAAAACTGCTTGAATGGGAAAAGGATTTGCCCGGTTTTCAGCGTCAAAGCGTTCCAGCCGTTCTTGCAGATGCAGTATGCGTGCCTGGCAGATGAGCCCTTGCTGCTGATCCGTCTTTACTCGCTTTTCAAGTTTGAACAGCTGCTTGTCCAAACGACCCAACCGAGCTTGCCACATTCCCAGTTTCCGTCGGGTCTTGGCCAGGGCACTGTAAGGCCCTTCCGGACGCTGCTTTTCCTGATATTCGCTCTCGCATTGAGCCAGTCTGGTCTGCTGCTCTGCCAGTTGTGCCTGGATTTCCAGCCGATGGATCTGAGCGTCGTCCAATGATTTCTGGCTTTCTGCCAGTTGAACCAGCAATTGCTGGCCAACACCTTCCAAAACACCGAGCCGTTGCCCTAAAAGATCGGTCCGACGCCAGGGGCACAGCCCTGTCCGCGCTTCCGCGGCCTCGACCAGCCCTTCGGCTTGGGTACAGGAGACGGTATCGCCCGGATGGTCCGCGACCGAGAGCCAAAAACGACCATAAGTCGGGCTATGCAGACTCACCAGAGCAGCCTGGTAACCCAGGTGCAATCCATTACTCATATGCCCATAGACCACGCCCGGATAGGTCGTGCTCGTATTGGAAACGGGACGGTCAGTTAAGTCGCCATCATATACCAGGCGCCCGGTCCGTTTCAGAGCCTGCATGACTTCCTCGGCCAGGATCGGTTGGGTAATCCGATCCAACATCTGCGCCAGTTGATCGGCTTCTGCTTGACTCAACCGAGAAAGAGTTCGGCTTACTCCGCTATAGTCAGCCCAGCTCGCCTGCATCCAGGCTTTGGCAACCGACTGGTCTTGATCAATCGGATGCGCTGATCGACTGATGTCCTGAAGATAAGGCAACCCGGCCAGAATGGCCACCAGGAACTCCAGAATTTTGGCCTGCGGACGATGCTCAACCTTCTTTTGGCGCAGTACAACGGATTCGATTTTCTCTATCAAGCCGATGCCCTGGGCAAACTGTCCCCAGGCAACCAGCATGGCGTGGTGCGTGATAGTATCAGGTTGATTTATACTCATGGTAAGCCTCCGCGGCATGACCTTGAGCATATGCCTTCAGGGTTAGGTTGTAAAAGTGCAAGTTTTTGTGACTTATAGCAATTTGGCGTCTGATTGCACAAACGTTACGTTAGAGAGATTCTTATTCGAACTTTTCGACAAGCCTTGCCAGCTCTGTAAAACTATTTTATGATGAAGTATCCCCAAGATAGAGATACTTCATCATAAAATTGATGGCTAATGCATTGCCATTGCTTCGTATACT
>JBGOXG010000073.1:0-10667 GCA_041479025.1 Anaerolineae bacterium | reverse complement strand
GGTAGCGCACTACTGGCACAAAAATCCAAACTTGCGGCAGATTACCTGAAGGCCATCGGCGCTTCCGCCAGCCTCCAGCCGATGCCCGATTCCGTGTCCAGCCTGATTCAAGCAATGGACGCCGCCAAAGCCAGTCGCCTCAATACCGAGCGGATTCCGCGTTTTGGGTTGGCGCTCCTCCTTGCGGCGATCCCGGCTATTGTCCTGATAAAGAAGCGAGGCAAAACTATCGCTTGGCTGTTGGGCGGCGCTCTGCTGTATCTGGTGCTGTTCAATGTCCGTTATGCTATTCTTGATGGGCGCACCTATTCGCTCAGCTCGGTCGCCAGTTCTGGCGACCTTATCGGATATGCGGCGCTCACAGCAGGTTTGGCGCTGATCATCGCCTGGCTGGTAACTTCGATTGCCATCGGGTCTTTCAAAACCACACCGCGCCAGGCTGCGGAAACTACCCTCGCGCTGACTTTCGTCATCCTATATTTGCTGAGCCTGCCTATTCTTTGGAGTTTTGCTCTCAACGGGGCACTCGGTGTACTCATCATCTGGACTCTGCCCGACGTGGCCAGCGCGTTCTTGGGAGTTTTATTCACCCTGCAAAGCTTGGTCGTCGCGGCGGCAGGACTGGTTTTGACCGGCGTGACCGCGCTAATCGCTTTCACTATTAGCAGGAAATCGTAGGGTATTTGTCACGAACTCTTTATGAAAAATGTTTCAGATGTGCCCAATGGCCGGCCCCAAACCAACGCGGGCTAACAAAGCGTGCAGTGGACGGTGGGGACGCTTCGCGTGCCGCATTTTCGAGTATTTTTCTGGCTTCGAGCTTTTTCTGCTCCCAAGCAGAATCCACGCCCGCCCACTTGCGGCTAACGCAAACCGTTAGCCCGCTAAACTGATCTAATCTGAAAGAGAAAACCTTATGAAACATACAATCAGGATCAATTATGATGAGCTGAACATCATCTCCAAAATATTTCATGATGAGGGCGAAAACTATTCCCAACTGCTTTCGAGCACACGGCAGAAAATGGCTGCCTTGCGCAGTGAATGGGTTGGCGAAGCTGCCGACGAATTCTTTGAAGAAATGGAAAACGTGCTTCTGCCAGCCGTTCACCGGCTTTCGCAGAGCCTGAATGTCTCGCAGGAAGTGTTGAACAAAATCATGCTAACCATTTACAAAGCAGACCAGGAAACTGCATCCTTCTTCAGGGATGGGGACACTGACGGCCAAGACTTCAGCGAGTCTAATATGGTCGGCCTTAACCACGAGATGGCGCGCGAGTTGCTCTGGAGCGAATTCCCCACCGACCAGCGCTCAACTTCATTCCGCCAGTTCTGGGACACGAGCGAAAGCAACCCGGATCCGACTCCGAAAGAAGCGGGCTAATACCGCGTGCACCCCGAAAGTGCGGGCGTTGCCCACACTTTCGGGGATTCGGCGTCTGGCGGCTTTTCCCGCCAAGTCCCGCCCTTGCCGGTAACGCTCACCGTTGGGCTGTTGTCCGAATGCAGTCAACCTTAATTGCAAATGGAAATCTAGCATGCTTGATGTAAAAAATGTATCTTCTATCTCTGGATTAAACTTACGGCGCTTTCAGGGTGAGAGCGATTATTCTCAAATAGCCGCTGTTTTAATTGCAAGTGAAGCCGCAGACCAAACTGAACGCAATGTGACTGCTGACGATATCGCCAATGCCTATCAGCATTTCAGCAATTGTGACCCGTACAACGATATGATTATTGCTGAAATCGCAGGTGAAATAATTGGCTACTCGCGAGGCTGGTGGCAGGATGAAACATTCACAGGGAGATTGTACAAGCATAATGGTTTTCTTGTCCCCGAATGGCGGCGAAAAGGTATTGGACGTGCTATGTTAATTTGGATGGAGAATCGCTTCCATGACATTGCAGCATCTAATCCGCCAGAGACTGCAAAATTCTTTCAAGTTAATGTATCGCAATTTCAAAAGGGTACTGCTATTATGTTGGAGCGTTCAGCCTATCAGCCCATACGCTATTTTTATGAAATGGTGCGGCCCACACTCGACGACATTTTTGAATTTCCATTGCCAGACAGCTTAGAAATTCGCCCCGTAAACCCTGACCATTATCGCGCCATCTGGAAGTCAGTTGATGAAACCAGCCAAGACGAATGGGGATACAAAGAACCAACAGATGATGATTATCAAGAATGGCTGACAAGTCCGCACTTTCAGCCACATCTCTGGCAGGTGGCTTGGGATACTGACACCAATCAGGTTGTTGGTCATGTGCTAACGTTTATTGATGATGAAAACGAACAGTTCAATCGAAAACGCGGCTATACAGAAGGTATTGGTGTTGACCAATCTTGGCGGCGACGTGGATTAGCCCATGCATTAATTAGTCGTAGCCTTCAAGCGCAAAAAGCCGCTGGCATGACAGAGTCCGCTCTGGTTGCTGACAGCGATAGCACAAGTGGTGTCACACGCCTGTATGAAAGTTGTGGTTTTCAAATTGTTAAACGTGATACTGTTTATCGCAAGCCTTTTTAATCAGCAACACAGCCTACCGATTAACAGCAGTGTCAAGAGGGAATAGAAAAATGAATGAAAAAGACCCTCCGCTTTGAAAAAGAGCGCTGGGTCTTTCCTTTTTGGGAAGGTTTTGAAACGTTTGCTATTCAGATTCTCCAGCCAGAGACAGCCTTCCATGCCCCCGCCATACTTTTTTCAGAGTGGGGTTTTGCTGTCCAACGGAAGGAACCGGATTGAGTTATTCGATCTGAATCAATTCAGGCCGAAGTGTCAGGATTTCTGCTTCGCTCGCCAGTTTGCGGGGATGTTTAGGGTCAAGCGCAATTCGCTCGAGATCGTGTCCGATCCCCAACCGCATCAGGTAATACCGCACGAATTGCTGGCGGGTCAGACCGTCCCGGTCGTCTTCGCTGAGCTGCCAGGACCAGGTCAGGTACTTGTACGCGATGCGTTCTGCGGAGAAATGCCGGTAGGACTGTCTGCGCGTGAGCACATACCAGACCAGTTCGAGCAGGCGATGGGCAATCACGACAATCGCCTGGTTCCTGTGCATACGGCGCTGGAGTTCGTTGAAGCGGTACTGCCAATGTGGGTCGGACTTCACCGCACGCTGGGCCACTTCCACCATTGCCCAGCGTAACTCCCGCCGTCCTTCCTTCGTGATCCCTTTGCCGCGCAGCTTCACACCACTCTGCTCCACGCCGGGTGTCAGTCCCGAGTAGCTCGCCAGATGCCGGGGACTCTCAAAGCGCGAGATATCACCGATGGCTGCCAGCACCGTCATCCCGGTCACAACGCCGAAGCCAGGCAGCTGCATCAGGTACTGCATCCCCTCGTTCCAGGGTGCCTGGTGGCTCATTCGTGCCAGCACGGTGGTGATCCGATCGATCTGATCGCGCAGGTGTTCGCGGGTTTCCATCTCCAATTCGAGCTGGAGTTTCTCGAGCGTGGAGAGCACATCATCCTTCTGCCAGGCGGTATTCTTAGGCAGAAAACGCTTGCCTTTGGGGTGGTTGAGATGGTGGCGGTGGGCGGTGCTGTGCATGCGGTTAATGCCCTGGGTGTGCATTCCAACCATGCTGCGGCGCTGCGAGAGCAGTTGGCGTAAATCGCGCACGTGTACCGGCGGTACCCAGACCGTGGGGACCAGGTTCGCAGCCAACAGCCGCGCCAATATCAGGGTATCGCGAATGTCTGTCTTGACCCGCGCGCAGGCGATCTGCTTCACCTTGATCGGGTTGGCCACCAGCACCCGCTCAACCAATGGTTCGAGCAGATCGTACACATGCCAGGCGTTGGTCGTCGATTCGATGACGACATGGTCATCCTTGAGCAGGTGCTTCTGCAACCAGCGCTCGAGATCTTCGTGCTCCACGCGCACAGGCTCGAGCGTCACTTCCCCATCCCGGTTAACAGCCGCAACCACGCAGTAGTGTTTGTGGATGTCGAGAGCAACATAGCGGCGGGATAGTCTTGCATTTGCTTCTTCACTCATGCTACACTCTCCTTAGGTTGGACCCCGCAAAAAAACGCGGGGCAAGTGGGTGGGGCGTGGATTTTAGGGCAGCGAGTGATACACACCGATTCGGACTCGAAGTCCAGACGAAAATCCACCGGGCGACCAAGTAACAACACGAGTGGAGATGGCTAGATCTCTCTCATAGGCGCTGACGGTCTACCCTGATGCTCCGGCCCCGGGTGGCATCCCCGGTGAGGTGTCTTGCTCCTCTCAGGATACCACCCGCCACGCCTCACCTGTTACATTCTAGTAACACCGCGTGCAGTGGACTTGTGGGTACGGTGCGGCTTTTCAAGCATTTTTCTGGCTTCAGGTTTATACTGCTCCCAGGAAATTATGAGATAAGTGTAAAATATTATGATGCTCCTCCTTTAATTCGTTTTACCTCACAATTCCAAACAGATATCCGAAATAACCAGCACAACAGAAATAAAGCTGGGTTTTATTTTTGACAACGGTACTGGAATATGGTACTATCACACTATGAACAAGAAACACCGCCAAACGCTTGAGTCCATCTTTGCCCGCCCCGACCGCAAAAATATTCACTGGGATGACTTTGTAGGTTTATTGAAGGCATCAGGCGCAGATGTTACTGAGCGCGGCGGGTCCATGTTTGGGATTCGCTTGAATGGACATTATGCCGTATTTCACCTACCGCACCCCGATAATGTGATTTACTTATCCATGCTGAAACGTATACGGCGCTATTTGGTGGAGTGTGACATATCGTTGGAGGCAAAGGATGATTAAATATAAAAACTATACGGGAGTCGTAGAATACGACGATGAAGGGAAAATCTTTATAGGCGAAGTAATAGGCTTGCGCGATGTGGTTACTTTTCAGGGGCGTACTGTTACAGAGTTGGAAAAGTCATTCAAGCAGTCCGTTGACCTGTACCTGGAAATGTGCAAGCGCGACGGGGTAAAACCTCAAAAGCCTTTTTCGGGGCGTTTCAATTTGCGACTTAACCCTGAGTTACACAGACAGATTGTAGAGCGCGCCGCGCTGGAGAAGACAAGCCTGAATGAGTTTGTCTCTCACATCCTTGAGGATGCGTTATAAATCAAAAGCCAATTTCTGCAAGTTGTCTTTTTATCTAGTGTTCGACTAAGTTGAATTATTTACAGCCTCTTTTCTTTCTAATGAAGACACAGAGTTGCCGGCATGACTGCTCTCCAAACAATTGGTTCCTCCCTCCCCCACTAATCTTGTTCAGGTTTCTGCTGATCAGCGTGTCTTTGTGGCTACGCGCAGCTTGTTCTTTAGCCACCTAACGAAACGACACTTTTTACTGGAGTCCGTGAAAGACATGCGCACGTACAACCGGAGCTTTTCCAATTCGACATCCGCCTGAATGAGCACTTGCCTTTTTCGTTTGGTGGAGCGGGTGGCTTCAATGAGAAGCTCATAAAAAGCAAAGGCGCTGTCTTCAATCCGCTTTGCCATGCGGAAGCGCTCATTCTTGGGAAAACTTTCTGTATGATTGAGCAGCCACAGGATAAAATCGGAAGTCTTCGTAAAAATTGGAGATTGTTTTCTTTCGTCCATGTCATCCTTTCTGGCTGAGTATCGTGTTCCTCAAGCCCCATGTGTCTCCGCAAGAAGCATGATTGATCCAGCTGATGACACGAGCTGTTAAATCCTTCTGCGATAAACGGTCACTATAAAAGAGTGACAGCATGCTCTTGTAGCGGCGGCGAAATGCATACCCATTGGCGGGTTTTAAGCGGCGATGGTCTGGGAAAACGATAAACCCTAAAAACGGAACGCCTGTGTAAGTTGGGCGGAATTGAGCCTGGTTTTCATGAAGGGTCAGCCGTAGATCTTGAAGAAAGTGGATGATTTCAGAAAGCCATTGACGTAAGGTAACCTTATCGTCCGCAAACAGCAGATTATCATCAACATAGCAAATGTAGGCACGACACTTCAATATCCTTTTGGCAAATTGATCAAGCTCGTTGAGATAGACATTTGCCCAATGCTGCGACGTAAGGTTACCGATCGGCAAACCACGCGGACGGTTTACTGCAAACAGATCATCGCCAGGGAAGTAAACCATTTCATATTCATCAGCCTGAACGCTTGCACTACTGTCGATGATTTTGGTCATCAAATCCAGAGTGCGCACGTCGCCTACTGTCCTTACCAGGATGTTCTTCAGAACTTCATGGTCGATCGAGGGAAAGAACTGGCGCACGTCACAGTGCATCACATAATCATAGCGCCGCAAATAAAAGGTGCAGCGGTCAAGCGCAGCGTGCGTGCCTTTGCCTTTACGATTGGCGTAGCTGTCAATGATGAACTGCCGCTCAAACAAAGGTTCGATGTTCTGCATGAGCGCATGACGCACCACCCGATCGCGGAACGGCGCAGCCGAAATCAGGCGGCGCTTGGGTTTCATGATCTGAAAGTTGTGATATCCCCCGGGTTGGTAAGTTTGACTCTTGAGTTCTTCTTCCAGTTCGATCAGGTTCCTTTCAAGGTCATACTCAAAGGCCGCCGCCGCAGGCTGGTAACGCTTGCCTCGCGCTGCATTTTTATAGGCCGCCCAAATATTCAGCGGGTGGCATATCTTGTCGTAAAGCCCGTAATAGCGTTTTCCCAAAGCCCCTCCTGATTTTAAAAGCCCTGGGGGGCACTGCCCCCCAGACTCCCCGCTTCAGTTTTCAAAACTCGCTTCGCTCACAGAAACCAGAATTCCAGTACTAAGGTGAGCGGGCACAACGAAAACCGATATCGTAGTACCTATACGAAGGATCGCCCCTGTAGCGGTAGGCAGAACGGAGGTAGTAGCCGTTGCTGCTCCACGTGCCGCCCCGCAGCACCCGATATTCACCTGAAGTCGGTCCCTGCGGGTTGCGCTCGGGCAATGATGAATAATAATTGGTGGCATACCAATCATTGACCCACTCCCATACGTTCCCTGCCATGTCGTACGCACCGTACAGGCTCTTTCCGCTCTCATAGCTCTTCACTGCTGTGGTATCCCCAATACAACCACCATAATTCGCCAGATCACAGCTCGGTGAATTTTTTCCCCATGGGTACAACCTGCCGTCCGTCCCGCGCGCCGCTTTCTCCCACTGCGCTTCTGTCGGCAGATCAGCACCCGCCCATGCGCAGTAAGCCTTTGCCTGGTTCCACTCCACATAGATTACCGGGTAATCAGCATAATTGCTGTTCCCATAATAGCTGGGGTGCAGATAGGAGCTGTCATCTTGTGGCGGGGTGCACTTACCTGCACTCACACACAACGCATACATGCCATTGATCACTTCCGTCTGGTCGATCCAGTAGGCATCCAGGTACACGCTGTGCTGGGGCTGTTCCTCGCTTTGGGTGTCTTTATCCTTTGCGGGATCAGAACCCATCAGGAACTCGCCTGCAGGCACGTACACCATCAACTTCTGGTCTATTTCCCGGATCAAGGTGGGTGTCAGCGTCATGACCGGCGGGGCGGTGTCGCGGGGCGTGCTGGTATTGGCCAGGGTGGCTGTAAGTGCAGGTGTTCTGGTTTCGGTGGGTGTCGCAGTGGGGACTGGTGTGGAAGGCGGCAGGTTTATCTGACTTATAATTGACAATGCAATCAACATAAGAACCACCGCGCCAATTCCCCAGGGAAGCCATTTGAAGGGCTTTGCCTTCACCCTTCGCTCTTTTCCCTCTGGGAGCCCCGCGGGAGTGCTTCGCGAAGGGGATGGTGTGAGAGATATTGAGTCTGCAATCGTCTGTGTCACGATAACCGGGATGGCATCAACGGTTTTATAAGGGTCAGGTGCGACCAGCATCGCAGGAGTGACCAGGATGCTCTCCAGCGCTTTAACGAAAGCATCCATATCCGCATGACGGTCAGCAGGGTCTTTTGCGAGCGCCTTGAGAAGTACCTGTTCAACACTTGCCGGTAAATCCGGCACGAATTCTCGGGAATTGGGCAGGGGCTGGATGGTCTGCTTGATGAGGATGCCCGCCGGCGTGTCCGCCTCGTAGGGCTTGCGCCCGGTCAGCAGCTCGTAAAGCACCACACCCAGCCCATACTGGTCAGACTGTTGGCTGGTCTCCCCTGTCCATTGCTCGGGAGCCATGTAGCCGGGTGTGCCGATGCCTACCCCGGTGCCGGTCAATGTGCCCGCGTCGTCGTGTTCCAGGATCTTGGCGATGCCGAAGTCAGAGAGCTTGGGCTCGCCGTCCCCTGTAAACATAACATTGGAGGGCTTGACATCGCGGTGGATGACTCCCTGACGGTGGGAATAGCGCAGGGCACGCGCGACGGGCAGGATCAACTGGATGGCCTCCTGCCAGTCCATGGGCTGTCCGCGCAGACGATGCTTCAGGTCACCGCCCGGGCAGTATTCCAGCACGAGGTAGGGCGCACCGTCGTGCTCACCATAGTCGTGAACCGTGACAATGTTGGGATGTGAAAGCCGCGCCAGCGATTTGGCTTCCCGCTCGAAGCGTTTCAATATTTGGGCCAGCATTGCCGGCGCAAACTGGTCTACGCGGATGAGCTTGAGGGCCACGTCCCGGTCGAGGCGGGTGTCGCGCGCCTTGTACACGATGGCCATGCCGCCTTCGCCAAGCCGTTCAAGGATTTGGTAACGCCCGATGGATTGTCCTGTCAGGTCCGTCATGGACGAATGCCTTTCATCCTAAGGATGTCCCACCAAAAAGTTATATATTTATTTTACATCAGGTTGTGAAAGAGAAAGTACATCAGTCACCCTACATATTTGAAATGGCAGCAGGTGGCTCTATTGTAGTTGCTTCGCTCCCAACATCGCGAATTATTCCGCCTTAGGAATGCAATCTCCTCATTTACTTAATGAATTCGTTAAAAACGAAGCCTAAAAAACGATATTTATAATTTTTGCTACCCAGATGCTCCAGATCGGTCATACCGTAGCTGTTGATCAGCTTCTCCGCCTGCCCTTGCTCCATCCCAACCCAGCCGGCAGCGGCGTTCGCCGCAATGATGTTGCATACGGCGTCCGAATCCTTGAAATCCCCCGCATAGGCAAGACAAATAGCCTGAATTACCGACCATGCAATTGCAAAATCCTGCCTGCCACTCTTAGCCGGACCGGCCAGGTTAATGATGCTTGTGAAATATTTGCCATCAATGGAGACGGTCGTCTCTCCCAACCCTTTGAGAACTTCCGGCATGTCGCGGTCTTCGACAACCACGATTCTCTGACTCGAGGGGCGCACAAAGGGGATGTCGATATCCTCATGACGTAGACCGTCCCGGGACTCAAAGACATTCACCGTGGTCAATGCCAGTTCCATGACCTCCTTCATCTCCTCGTCAGTGACCTCCTGACCGCCGCTCGGCCGCATAATGAAGATAAAGGGATCACTGGATTTTACCTCAATGGCTGTTTTGGTCTCCAGCCCTCCCTTTTCCAGCCGGTTAACATAATCCGCAAAAGCCTGAATATAGGGGTCCTGAGCCGGCGTGATGATGAACACAGACGTCGATACGCCACCGGTGGAAGTGCCTCTCTGGCAGCCTGCCAGCAAAAGAACCGCTGCGATTCCTAGGAATACATTCTTGAAATTCGGCAACAAGATTGGTTCACCCTTCATTATGAGTATCTTTCCTGACAACAGGCGCAGAAATCCGCTTAAGGACATTTTTTATGGTCGCACCTGTTTACGCAATAATGCCTACCTGTCGAATTCGAGTCTGCCTGTGGAACGCAGATATGCCCAGCGCATATAAGGCAATCTTACGATGATGCGGTCGGTCAGTTCTGATGCAGCGCTGATTGCCGCCCCTCGACAAAAAAGCGATACAGAGCCCTGGGCGTCCAGGCACAAGCCGTCGGGGGAAGAGAAGAAGGGCATTTCCGGATTCCTGGAATGATAGATGAGTGTCACGCCTTCGGGAATTGCGCCGATAGGCTGGATCGTGAAGACACCGGGCCGCACGAGCATCCAAGACAACGAACACAGCAGTAAAACAACAATAATGACGACAAGTGGAACGATGCACCCCTTGCGGCTTTTCGTCGGCTTCTCTTTTTCAACAGGTTTTTCAACGGTTTCATCGGTCATTTTTGCTCTCCTTTTTTAGGCAGCATCCACTCCCAGGCGTTCAATACCAGGATGGGAACGCCGATCACCAGGAAGGCCAATTCCAGCCCTTCATCAGGCGGCGATTGGTTAAACGAGACGGCAAGCATCGTGATTGGGATTATCAGTAGTAAAAGAAGGATTATTCGGCGAATGATTGTTTTCACTTACATATAAATAACCTATCACTTGGGTGTATCGATCTCAAGACGAACCTTTCCCCACTCGACAACCGGAAGCTCGCCAAAGTTTGACCAGGATCCAGTCAAGCATGCTGTATTGGATGATATCCCCGCCAGCGCCCCGCGCGCGGCCTCCTGCACCCACGGCATGGCAAGCAGCACAAACACCAGCCGCACCTTCAGACTCTCCGCATAGGCGGAAGCCTGGGCCAGCCGCCGGGCCATTTTCTTCTGTATCACCTCGCGCGAAGAATGGCCGCTCTCAACCTCCAGCCAAAACAGCGTCTCGCTGCCATCCAGCCGGCCCCACGCCAGCGCATCCGGCGTTGCCTCCAGTCCCTTGATGTACACCTCGCTCCAGCCAGTCCAGACCTCGG
>JBGOXG010000082.1:0-9534 GCA_041479025.1 Anaerolineae bacterium | reverse complement strand
CTCGGTTAAAAAGCACGTGCCGAATAATCGGGGGAAATTTCTGAAGCTCCTCATCCGCCGAAGGGGTGATTGGAGGGGCAACCAGCCAGTGTTTACTTTGCATGAGAGGCATTCTTTTCTTATAGAGTAATCGGGCAAAAGTGAGCAGAGTATAAACGCTGAGACCTTGTGAGGCAAGGCCTTATAATAAATGGACAGGAGTATCACCTCTATGAAATCAGAATTTGATTCGCGGACTTTGACCATATTCTCTGCCCTGGAACAAATCCGCTCAAAAAAATTATCCCCGATTGAACTCACCGAGATTTGCTTCCGTCAAATCGAACGCCTTAACCCACAACTGAATGCGTTCATCACGGTGATGGATAACATGGCAAGACGCGAAGCGGCATTGCTCTCCCCGAGGGATATGGGGAAATTTCCACTGTATGGTGTTCCGATTGCGGTCAAGGATTTATATGAAACCAAAGGTGTTCTGACAACCGCCGGGACACCCTTCTTCAAGGATTTCATACCGGATGAAGATTGCGTTGTAGTCCAAAAACTGAAAACTGCCGGTGCAATCATCACCGGGAAAACCAACACGCATGAAATCGCGCTCGGGGTGACGGGAGTTAATCCGCACTACGGGACGTGCCGCAATCCTTGGGATCCGCAGCGGATCAGCGGAGGCTCATCGAGCGGGTCATCGGTGGCTGTCGCGACCGGCATGAGCCTCGGCGCGCTGGGCACGGATACTGGCGGTTCGATCCGCATCCCGGCATCTTTGTGCGGTTTAGTCGGGTTAAAACCAACTTATGGAAGGGTCAGCTTGCGTGGAATCATCCCGCTTTCATGGAATCTCGACCATGCCGGACCACTCACCAGATCGGTGCGGGATGCCGCCCTGCTGTTACAAGTATTGTCAGGTTATGATGCGCTCGACCCCGCCTCGGCAAATGTCCCGGCGGGAGATTATCTGCGCACGCTGGATGAGGGCGTTCAAGGGTGGAAAATCGCGCTGGCGGAGGGAGATTACGTGGAAGAAGTGGAGGCCGAAGTCATGTCCGCAATAAACGAGGCAGCCAGAGTATTTGAATCCCTGGGCGCGCAGGTGAAAAAAGTGGAAATGGGTTTCCTGCGCGAACTGGCGCTTGCCAACGGACAGCTGGTTCAGGCGGACGCTGCGGCGTATCATCGTGAGCGGCTGAGGCAACACCCGGATTGGTTCGGCACAGACATCAGGGAGCGGCTTGAAAATGGCAGGTCGCTTTCCTCCACGGATTACAGTCTCGCCAGGCGCAAGCAAGCGGAGGGACGCCGCTGGATGGAGGTGCTATTCTGTGACTACGATCTGGTCATGTTGCCGACCACGCCCATCACCGCCCCGTTGATCGAAGGCACCAACGCGGTTGAACAGGCCCGCCGGCTGACACGCTTCACGGCGCCCTTCAACCTGACGGGGCTGCCGGCGCTGTCGATCCCGTGTGGATTCGACCCTGCGGGACTTCCGGTAGGACTGCAACTGGTGTCAGGCGCGTGGGGGGAAGCGTGGGTACTGCAGGCAGGACACGCCCTTGAAAAAGCCACTGGCTGGCATCACCAGATTCCCAAAGTTTCCTAATAAAAAACACAGCCTCGCTTTTACGAGGCTGTGTTTCCTCAACTAATCTGCGCTACGGTACGGCACAATAAGGTGGATTAGCATTAGGTCGCCAAACACAGCGATTATTACTAAGCGCAGCACAATCCTTGAAATTGGTGAATTGGCAGCAATAACATCGCGGCGGCGGTGGCGTTTCTGTCGGGCAGGCGGGAATGTAAACGGAGAATGTATCACACGGGTTTTCTATCTGTACACGTTTGATGCAAATACCGCGCCGTTCATAATACTCATACCCTACCGGGCAGACCGGTTGAGGCTGGCTCGGCGGCGCGCAGCAGCCCTGCTCGGTTATATAGGTAAAGGAGGGAAGGCAGGATTGAGACGGTGTGCAGCCGACGGCAGCCCCTGGGTAGAGACAGGGATCAAGCGGAACACAAAAAGTGGTGCTGGCCAGGGTGATCTTGTAGAATCCGTCCGGGCAGGACCCGACCACAGGGACCGGCATGCAGCCGACGCCGGGCACATCCAGATATCCCTTCGGGCAGGGTGGGCTGGGGAGCGTGGATTCACCGTATTCACAGAAGGTGGACGATGGGTTATAGGTATAACCCGACGGGCATTCCGGATCCCCCACCGGTTCCGCGATGGGCAGCGTCCGGCATACCTGCACTTGGACGGTTGAATTTTGTGCGAGAATTGACGATGTGCAGGTCAATCGGGAGGGATTACTGGCAAATGGCGTACAGGTCACGGGATTGCCGTTCAAGGAAATTTCATAATCTCCCGCGTCGGTATCCATATTCAGCTCCACCTCCACCACCGTTTGGTCGCCCCCGCCAAGAATTGCACAATAGGCACGAACTTCCGGTCCTAATAATTGCACCGGAGGTGTTTCAGGCTGTCCTTCTGTGGTCGTGACCACGGGAGCAACCTGGCAGATGGGCGGCGGCGGTACTACCTCCCCGCCCAACACACAGCGGAATCCCAAGTCAGCGGAATATTTCTCCAGCTCGAGGAAAGACCTCACTACCAGTTTGATTTCTTCGGGCGGAGTGAGGTAACTGCCTCCGCGAAACACCTTTAATTTCCCCAGTTCCGGTCCGGTGGGATCGGTTTTCGCAGAAGTTGTATAAGAATCCTCTGCGTACCAATCATTGGTCCACTCGAAGACATTTCCAGATATGTCGAAGGCGTCATAGGTACTGACTCCCTCCATGTAAGAATCCACAAAATTCGGGTCCGGGGGGTCGAGGCATTCATCGAAATTCAACAGGGTACAGTTGGGCTCTGCATCTCCCCACGGATAAAGGCTGCCTTCCGTTCCCCGACCTGTCTTTTCCCATTCGGCTTCGGTCGGCAACCGTCCCTTGATCCAATTGCAGTAAGTCTGCGCCTGGAACCAGTCCACGCTGACCACGGGATAATCAACATAATAAAAATTTCCATAGCGGTAAGGGTTATCTGCTTCAATCTTCGGAGGTGTACAGATATCAGCATCGACGCACAACGCATACTGCTTGTTGGTCACCTCCGCCTGATGGATCCAGAATCCGCTCAGGCTGACCGTGTGCATCGGTACCGTATCTCCCCCCTCCGGCTTGTCTTCTCCCATGATGAATTCACCCTGCGGGACAAAGACGAAATCGCTGAAATCCACCCACCGCAATAGAGAACCAGTCACAGGAATGATGGCCTCCAGTTCTTTGGTAGGCGTGGCTTCCACGGGGGTGGCGATTTCAGCAGGTGTGATGGTTTCCACCGGCGCGACAGTATCAACTGGCGCGATGGTATCCAAACGCGCAATCGTCTCTCCAGGTGTCACTTGTCGAATGGATATGTTATATCCTTGAAAGTTGCAGGCAACGATTGCAAAAAAAATAGCCAAGGCGACATACACCAGTCGCTGGCCTGTGAGATAAACTTTCATATGGACCTCCCCGAATTTCGAGCCTGGGAAAGCGATCTGCAAACGGATCCAACGCAGTGAGTCCGTCTGCGAGGATGCCTCCGACGAAACGTCCCTCAGCGTTTCGATGAATGAATTATTTCACAATCATTATACAGAGAATGAAGACTGTTTTCTACTCCCCTCTTCATATCAAGTCACTTCCTGTGATAGGACTAAAGATCATCCCTTCCAAGGGATGATTAAATCATTCATCAGGCTGCTTCTTCAATTGAGGGTTCCGGTCCAAGATCGTCTGCGGTTCATCATCGAGTTCCACATCCTCCGGATGGCGTGGATCATATTTAACGCGGACAACCACTCCCGGCAGCAACAAGAAAGTCTCCAGGATACTCGCCTTCAACTCCGCTTCGACAGGAGGGGAATCGTCGGGTTGTACTTTTACCTTAATCTTCACAAAAACATCCGGTCCCCGGTAGTTCTTATACTTCGGTTTTTTCATCTCCTCGTTGGTGATTTGACGCGCATCCTCAAGCACTTGGGCAAGAGAAACCTTTGTTTGTTTCCTGAAGAGAAGGTCCATTGAGCCTTCTTTTCTGAATTCTCTCAGGGCGTTGGAGTACCAGCGCCATTACGGAGAGCCCACCAATAGAGCCCTGCTGAAATCACCAGTGCGACAACTGCAATTCCCGCCCCAAACCAGCCGGCAGGGATCAACATGAACGGGACTCCGCCTAGAATGATCGCAGTACCCAGGGTCAAAGACGCCGCAAATGCCGGCGTCCGTGGCATCAGGCGTCCCAACGCAGCGATGGAGAGCGGCGTGACCGATTGCAGAAAGAAAACACAGACGAGTGTTGCGCCAGACCAGTTCCTGCCCATCGCCAGCAGGATCATGGTCAATGCCAGCGCCGCTACCGCATAGCGCACCCATCCAAACCTATCCGCTGCGAACCCGCCGAGTAGTTTGCCTGCCCCGGCAGCCAGGGCAAGCGAAAGGGCGATCTGGCTGTAGCCAGCAGCCCCTGAACCAATCCCCGTCCAGACGAGTGAACGCAAGGCGATGGCGAAAATCAGTGCAAGGACGACCAACCAACTGATGGTTTTCAGATAATCCGGGAGAGCATCCCCCTCGATTTTCGCCATGGTTGCTGAAGATGCTTTCCATAACCAGATGACCAGCGCCAGCCCCAGCAAGACTGTTACGAACATGGCGGTCGTCGTCACCGAAAAATAAAAAGCCAGTTGCGAGCCGATGGCCAGACCGATCACGCCAAAGGCGGCAAATACACCCGGCGCAGAAGCCTTTCCTGGCGTGAAGGTGATCGCCACCGAACCCCCGCCTGAATGTAAAAACATGGACCCGAGGCCAGCGAGAAAAATGCCCAGGGTTAGACTCTCCCATGAGGTGACGATTCCGGCTGCGGTGAGGACGAGTCCGATAGCGGCTCCCCGGCGGGGCTGTTTGAGCCAGTCGAGCAGAAATCCAGCCAGGGGCTGCAATCCAAACGCCAGTCCATTATAGAGAAGAATCAACATCGCGCCTTCCGGCGCGATATTCAACATGATGACCTGCGTCACCAGCAATCCGGCAGCGGCATCTGAGGCACCGTGAGCGAGACCGAGCAGGAGAGGCAGCAACATCAGATCAGAAGAGGAGATAGGCAGGGAAGATCACGAGCAGATAACTGGCGACGTTGGCTACCAGTGAAGCCACCCAGTTCTCCCGTGCCGCGCCCCGTTTGAACAGCATCAGGATCCCGGCTTCGATCACGACAGAGAGTATGAATGCCAGAATCAGACCTCGCGAGCCGCTGATGCCGATTTGCAAAGCGAAGGATCCAAGACCAAGATAATTGGTGACAAGCCATACCAGACCGATCAAGGTCGTGACGATATTGGCCACGAATACGGCCAGCAGGCTGCGACCAAAAGTCCCCCACTTTAATAATTTAAGCACAGCAGCTTCGATGAGAATGATGATCAGCGTGCCAAGGAAAAAAATGACGCACCCTACCGCCAACCCGGTCAGTAAAACCTCCGGACCAGCAATGTCGAAACGGATCGAATTCAACATAGCAGCCTCCGCTTATCAGTATAGTTACTTTTGCAGGCAGGTCAACACATTTTTTAGATCATCCTGCGGTTCAGACCTGGTGATTGCCAGCACAGGAACAGTTGCCGCAATAAACGTTTCATGCGTATTCCCGGTTTTCCAACGGCGGGGCAGAATGCCGATCGCGCCGGGGTTCATCCCAACTGAATCGGACATGTACTGTGCCGAGGTCGCCAGCCGTGCTGCGGAAGTGACTTGCAGCCCGTTCAGGATGGTGTGCTCAAAAATCTGCTGGATATCCTCCCCCGCTGCAAACACCCACACCTGGACAGGCAAATCGCTGCCTCCTACTGCGCTCCAATTGGTAATCTGGCCTGAAAATATGGCACGAACCCGGTCAATCGAAAGCTCACCCACCCCCGCCTGTGGATGAGTGATGATCAGCAGCTCATCGCTGTCTATTTGAAACGCAGGAGCGGTGAGATCCGCAGGTTCCCCAATGCGCAGGGCAACATCGGCAGCACCGGGATTGTCGAGCACCAGCACGACGTTCCACCGGTCGCCACAATCGTACATCTCCGCAAGCCAGGGTTGAGCAGCGGAACTGGCGTAGACATGGATAACCGGCATGGCAGTCGGGGTGGCGGCTGGCGAGCAGCCAGCGAGCAGGTAGATGAACAATATTGAATAAAATGTGGCTCGTTTCATGCGAAAAACAGTCCATATAAAATAATGAGGCTGCCCATTATGGCGCAGTAGGCGGCAAAGATATAAAGGGAATGCTGGTTGAGGTAACCTAACAACCATTTGATCGCCAGCCAACCGACCACTGCCGCAGTGATGAATCCCACCGCCAGCAGAGGCAGGAACGAGGCGAGATCAGGCATTTTGAGCACATCCAGCATCTCATAAGCTCCTGCCGCAAGCATCACCGGCACCGACATAAGAAATGCAAATCGCGCCGCCGATGGTCGGTTAAAAGCCCGGAACATTCCACCGCTGATGGTCGTCCCGCTGCGCGATGCCCCGGGGAACACAGCCATTATTTGCATCGCGCCGACGAACAATGCGTCAAGCCAGGTCATGCTGTCCAGGGTGCGTGTACGTTTCCCAAAGTATTCCGCCAGTGACATGAGGAGGGCAGCTGTAAAAAGACGGATGGGGGCTTCGACCAGTGGTGTTTTGAACAGGGTCTCAACGGCATCCTTGAGCAAGACTCCTGCCAATAAAGCTGGGATAGTGGCAATGATGATGAACCACGCCAGCCGGTTGTCCTGTGTTGAGAATGGCTTTGCAATGAAAGCTTTAATGAGAACCAGCAGGTCTTTCCAGAAATAAACCACCAGCGAGATGATTGTCCCCAACTGGACGAGCACCAGGAATGCGAACGTGGCATCGCTTGGCGCGATCCCCAAAATCTCTTGCGCAAGGAGCAAATGTGCCGTTGATGAAACCGGGATGAATTCAGTCAATCCTTGAATGATACCGAGCAGGAAGGCGTGAAAGAGGGTCATGTATGGTATTCCTTTTACTACCAAGTACACAAAGGTTATCTCTTGGTGTTCATTGGTATCTTATATGGTTAATTTGATTTAGTACGTTCCGCATTGCCATGCCATTGCCTCAGCCAGTCATCTATCTTACTCTCAAACGTGCCGTTAATGATCGCCGTACGCGTATCATCAACTAACGCGATCATGGTATGTAAATTATGAATAGACAGGAGCGTCCCCGCCAGCAATTCCTTTGCGATAATGAGGTGGCGCAAGTAGGCACGGGTGAATGTCCGGCAGGTGTAACAATCACATGAATCGTCAATGGGACGGGGATCACGAGCAAAGGCTGCGTTCATCAAATTGATGCGACCTTCGGATGAAAACGCTGCATTGTGACGCGCCAGCCGGGTGGGCAGAACACAGTCAAATATATCGATACCGCGAGCGATGCTGTTGATCAGGTCTTCAGGCGTGCCGACACCCATCAAGTAGCGCGGCTTTGATTCAGGCAGGGCATTCGTCACCACGTCCAGCATGGCGTGCATCTCTTTTTTCGTCTCCCCGACGGATAATCCGCCGATTGCGATGCCGGGAAATGCCAGCGAGGCGATGAATTCTGAAGACTGCGCGCGCAGTTCCGGATTGACCCCTCCCTGCACGATACCGAACAGCGCCTGGTCGGGACGGCGATGCGCGTTGAGCGAGCGTTCAGCCCAGCGGTGAGTCCGCTCCATGGCGATTTTACTGTAGGCGTGGTCATTGGGGTCGGAGCACTCGTCGAAAGCCATGATAATATCCGCCCCCAGGTTATTCTGGATCTGAATGGAGCGTTCGGGTGTAAAGCGGTGTGTCGACCCGTCGATGTGGCTCTTAAAGGTTACACCATCGTCGTCGATCTTGCGTGTCTTAGAGAGCGAATAAACCTGAAAGCCGCCTGAATCGGTCAGTATGGGATTAGGCCACTGCATGAATTGGTGAAGTCCGCCCATCTCAGCGATCAGCTCATCGCCAGGGCGCAGGTAGAGATGGTAAGTATTGGAGAGCACCAGCGACGCGCCGAGCTCCTTGAGTTGCTCAGGGGTGAGTGTCTTAACGGTGGCTTGCGTGCCGACCGGCGCAAAGACCGGTGTTTGCAGGTTACCATGCGGGGTTTGGAAGACTCCAACCCGGGCTCGTTCTGCCTGGGCGGTGATGGTAAATTCGTACATGAAGGGAATTATAAGGGAGAAATCCGCTTCCTGGCATGATCACCGCCTAGAAGCGGAGAAAATCACTTATGTTGATCTACACATCCAATCTTCGATTACTTCCCTTCTCCTGGATGCTATCTCCAGCTAAATTATTACGACTGAGCAAAAATTCAACATTTTCTATGCTTTTTCTATTTCCATTTTGCAAACATGGCATCAATCCTTGCGGAGAAGTGCTGAGAAATATTTTCAATCATTTGGTGGATATGGGTATCGCCCAACGCTTGAGAAAAAAAATCATGCGAGTCATCAGCCGTTTACTTACCGATAAATTAATGAGACGCGCTGAAAAAGCGCGTCTCACCCTATTCCTGGTTATTGTGGGAAAGATAAAATTTAGAACAATCCCACCACTTTTCCGGTCTTCAAGTCCAGGTCGACATCGTAGAATACCGGGCGGGTGGGCAGGCCGGGCATGGTGCGCATCTCGCCCAGCAGCGGATACAGGAATCCCGCCCCAACACTGGCGCGGATGTCACGAATCGGCACCCGGAAGCCGGTCGGCGCGCCTTTGATGCTGGCATCGTGCGTAAATGAAAGGTGCGTCTTGGCCATGTTCATCGGCAATTTGTCAAAAGCCAGTTTGGT
Source organism: Anaerolineae bacterium (assembly GCA_041479025.1). Taxonomy (GTDB): domain Bacteria; phylum Chloroflexota; class Anaerolineae; order Anaerolineales; family Villigracilaceae; genus JBGPQJ01. The sequence goes on along the minus strand of JBGOXG010000082.1, from coordinate 653 downwards.
GTAGAGTTCGATCTTGGCCTCGGCCTCAGGCAGGTAGTCCACGCCCTCCGCGCCGTAGATTTCTTTACAAATGATCTCAATCTTTTCCTTGATGGAGAGTTCGAGCGGATACAGGAATTTGAAATTGGAGGGTTTTTCGCAAGCCTTGATAACCGCTTCGGCCAGCGCCACCGCGCCCTTGCCGCCGTCCATCCAATGGGTGGAGACGACCGAGGCCATTGCGCCGGCCGCGATGGCGGCTTTGCGGACGATTTCCACCTCCGCCGGGGTATCCGTCGCGAAGGAGTTGACCGCCACGACCACATTCACACCGAACTTGAGGGCATTCTTGATGTGGCGCTCCATGTTGGGTAAGCCTTTACGGAGCAGCTCGAGATTCTCGTCGGTGTATTCGGGAGCCAGAGGTTTTCCAGCAACCACCTTCGGGCCGCCGCCATGCATCTTCAGCGCCCGAACTGTCGCCACGATCACGACGACGTGCGGAATCAGTCCGGAATAACGGCACTTGATATTCATGAATTTTTCCATGCCGCAATCCGCGCCAAAGCCTGATTCGGTGATGACATAATCAGCGAGCTTTAGGGCGATCTTGTCAGCGATGATGGAGCTGTTTCCGTGCGCAATGTTAGCAAAGGGTCCAGCGTGAACGAAGG
>JBGOXG010000025.1:0-20910 GCA_041479025.1 Anaerolineae bacterium | reverse complement strand
CGGGCAAGCCTTAATCATTTGGGTTACAGTCTCAAAGGATACTGGCTCCCAGAGTTCCACTGGAACTCTGGGAGCTTTCACCTTACGGATGGGGTTTGACCATCCTTCTGGCTCCACCTCATCTTCATACCACAGGAAGAAAGCCCTTATCGTTCTAAAGGCGGCATGTCTTCCCCCGGCATTATGACCGTATTCTTCCAGGTAGAGCAGGTATTGACGAAGAAAAGATGGGTTGATCTGACAGATTTGCTTGACCGCCAGGGCATCGCAGAAATCCGTAAACAGCTTGATCTTTTGGCGATAGAAACGCAAAGTCCCATTTGCAACCCCTGAGGCTTTACGATCAATGAGGAAAGCTTCCAACCAGGTCAGCAGGTAATCATCAACGGTGGAAACTTGAAGAGTCCTCTGCGTCTCAACTTTAAAAGACATACGGCACACTCCTTTTGTGTGTGCCGAGTGCCCCCATATACAGGGTTATTAGCCGGATTTTTGCCTATTAAGCCATATCTGTGGGGCGAGAGGGGGTCGAACCCTCACGGTGTCACCACCGGCGGATTTTAAGCCCTCTGCGTCTGCCTATTCCGCCATCGCGCCGCGGGTCTGATGATCCATTCGGATACAGCGTGATTCTATCAGAAGAGGGCGTTCCGTCAAGGCAAGTTTTTTGTATAATCAATCCATGGTCTCACGCCTCCCCAAACTGCTGGGCTGGACGCGCCACAGCTATTACCTGCTGAGCGCCTTTCTGCTGACCTGCCTGTTGATCATCTACGTCTGGTGGCCGCTGGTCGAGGAATATCTCGGCTATGTGGACGGGAGCATCCCCTGGTACTACTACGTGGACTGGTTGCTGCTTGGCGTCTTCCTGTTCATGTCGCTGACCGTCATGGCGAAGGCGGACCTGCGCACCGACAGCCTGATCGTGCTGGTTGGGCTGGTTGGCGGACTGGTGATCGAGAGCTGGGGGACGCAGACCAATCTCTGGTTCTATTACACCGCGGAACGCCCGCCGCTGTGGATCATTCCTGCCTGGCCGATCGCCTCCCTGTCCATTGACCGGATCACACGCGGGATGGGCTGGTTCCTGCCCAAACAAGCGGACTCCATCTACTGGGCGCTGTACTGGGCGACCTTCGGGATGTTCTATGCGCTGATGATCTGGTTCGTCGCCCCGACCTTCGACAAATCATTCACCATCATTGCGCTGGTGATCTGCGCCTTGTTGATCTTGACCTCCACCGATCACCGCACCGCCCTGCTGGTGTTCTGGGCGGGAGCGGGGCTGGGTTACTTCCTGGAGTTGTGGGGCACGACCCGCCTGTGCTGGACCTATTACACCTACCAGACCCCGCCGCTGTTCGCGGTGCTGGCACACGGCATGGCGGCGGTCGCCTTCTGGCGGACGGGGCTGCTGATGAAAAAGGTGTGGATGAGATTGGGAAGAGTAAAGTATAAGGATAAGAGAATTCCTGAAGGAACGTAGATGTAATCGGGAAAAGGTAAAGGATGAGTACATGAACAATGGCAAATGGCTAATTGTTTTATGGATAACTTTACTGCTCACGGGGTGTGGAAATTATTCTCCAGCTAATACCAAGCAAGCCACTGAAATTATCCCACCTACAAGGCAGCTTACGTCCTCGCCAACGAGTACTCCCACCCAACAACCGTCACCAACATCGACTCAAACGATGACGAATACCCCTGAACCACACCAGACAGAGCAGGTTGGAGAATGCCGCCTGCCCTGCTGATGGGGCATTACACCTGGGGTGACGACATGGGACACAGCTTATAAAGTATTAGAACAACTGAAGTCCCCATCTTCTGAAATAGAAGTGTATGATCCTGCTATGTCGAGTAAGATGCCAGAAGGCGGTTATGTAGGCATGACTCATGATGACTCTGGGATCATAAATGCAATAGGTATATCAACATCACACTCAAATGGGGTTGAATACTATGACTTGCTAACCGAGTACGGCGAACCCAGTGAAATATATCTCTTTACATACAAGGATTTTCAGACTCGGCCCCATGGTTGGGGAAGGGTGAAAGACCTGCAAATGTGATCTTTTATTACGCGGGCAAAGGCATATTGGCCCAATATGAATTCTTCGGTAAATTGGATGAAACCAGAAATATCATAACAGTCTGTCCTACGCCAACATTACAAGAATTATGGCTTGATCCCGACGGCACAGAGTACTCACAAAGTGACATCAGTCAAATTACTTTAGGTGATGGATCATCTGTCATGAAGATGGATGAAGCCACGTCCCTTAGCAAGCATGATTTTTACTTGCTTTACAAAGATAAAAACCAAACCAAATGCTTTAAGACTCACTTGTCACTATGGCCGTAATCTTTGCTCCTGTTTTTCCGGGTAATGATCCCATCAAGCGCTGATAGAGGTTTTCAATAAACGGGTTATTCTCATTAAAAACCGGCTCATCCCGAGCCGATTTATCTTTACTTCCCCAGTAGTCTTGCCAGTTCATTCAGCGCTTTGTAATAGGGTTCGATGCTGGGGATGAAATGCCGCTCTTCTCTCGCGTGCGGTCCAATCCCAGCCTGACCCCATACCACCATCTGTCCGCCGGGGGCGAAACGCGCGCTCGTCCCGGGCAGTTTCCGCCCGAGCTTAGGTTCTCCGCCGGAGACCTGCCGCACTGCCTCGATCAGCCTCTGCAGCATCGGGTTCTCCGGGTCGCACGCTACACCGTTCTCCATCACCGAGAATGCAGGTTCCAGCCCGTTTTCGGCGCACCACGCTTCGACTTCCTTGCGTAGTGTAGCGATATCGTCCTGAGGGATGGGGCGGATCTCCACGCCCAGCACCCCCTCCGCCGCTGTGACGTTGTACACGCCCAGCGTGCCGACGTTGATAAAGGGGAATTTCGCCTGCGACTGCCAGCCGTCCGCGCCTTTGAGGGTGAGGTGCCGGGCGAATATCTCGTTTAACGCGGCGCGCGCCAGGATGAGTTTTTCGCTCAGGTCGCCAGCTCCCGCCAAGCCGGAGTGCCCTTTCGCGCCGCGTGCGATCACGTCGAAGCGCATTACGCCGCGGTTCTCCACACAGATCTCACCGAAGCGTTCGTCGCCCTTCTCGCCAGTGCGCTCGCCGGCGATGAACAGGCCGGGTTCGTAGGGGCGCCCGGACTGTTCGCCCAGCGCCTTCAACACATGTGGCGTACCCCAAGCTTCGGCTTCGCCGTTCTCCTCATTGCCTACCAGCAGCAGGGCGATGTTCGGGAACGGTTTCCCTGCTTTCAGCGTGTCCTTCATCCAGACCAGGTAGGTGGCGACGACGGTTTTCATATCCGCCGCGCCGCGCCCCCACAGAATGTCGCCTTCAATGTGTGGGATGAACTGGCTGTCATCGGGATCGGGTTCGACCACATCGAAGTGACCGGAGAGCAGGATTCCACCTTCTCCCCGGACTCCTTTCCCTGCTTTGGAGGAGGACTTCACTCCCTTCCCCCCTTTGGGGCTGGTCCGTGCTTGAGGGAAGGACGCGAAGACTGCCGGGTACTTGCCGTCAAAATACTGCGTCTCCAGCCCGTGTCCGCGGAGGTAGTCGTCGATGAAGACGGCAGCGCGGTGCACTTCGTCCAGTCGCTCATTCGGGCAGGCGGTGACGGATGGGATGCGGATCAGGTGCTGGGCGAGGTCGACGATCTCTGCGGTCTTGTCGGGATAGGCGCTGTCGATCACCATGCCCGCCGCTGCCCGGAAGCGCACCGGCAGCGCCGGTGATTCGCGCGCGTCATCGCGGGCGTGCTGCAGGAATTCCCCCAGCTTGGCGGATTCGGTTTCGAGGGAGCCCAACCGGGCGGCGATCTTTTCCACATCGCTGCGCACGCTGGCTTCGCGCTCCTCCGCCAGCCCGCGCAGGACGCTGGCGGGCACTTCGTCGTTGCCACCCAGCTCCACCCGCAGGAGGGCGCGCATCTTTTCAGCCGTGTTGGGCGCGCCGTTCGCCATCTCGACCAGCGGGGCGAGGTCGTCCCACAATCCCAGCGCCTCCGCCAGCGGGTGCAGTTCGTCCAGCGTCCACTTGAGAAATGCGCGCATCGCCACCGGCTTGCCGGTCAGGGGATTTTCGATCTCGGCACGCAGCCCGTGGCGTGCGGCTTTCTGTTCATTGAGGCGCGAGCGGCTGATGTCCTCGCGGTCGTAGCGGTAGGAACGTGCGAAGGAAGAGTCGGCGTAGAAACGCAGCAGCAGGAGGTGCTTGAGGGACAGGTTGGCGATATCCGCGTCCAGAGGGTTGCCGCCGTCGTCGGTGCGGACCTCGACCCGCCCCATTGGCAGGTTGATGCGCGCCATCAGGTTTTGCTTTTCGATCTGGCGCGCCATCTCCTCGGCGGGCGCGGATTCACCGACCGAATAGAGGCCGCGGGCGTACAGGTCCGAGAGCTGGTCGCTGGTGGTGGAGATCAACCGCTCGACCGGTTCAGCGAACGAGCGGGCGCGGACGGGAGTCCAGTTGTTGTTCCCAAAACGCACGCCTCGCCGGACGAGGTCGTAGGAGAGCTGCAGGTAATCGGCGTAGGAGCGGTACAGGTCGGGCAGATCGATCTCGGGCGGGTTGGGGAAGGTCAGGTTGCGTACGGAGTCGTTCTCGGTCAACACGACCACGGGGCGGCCTCCCCGCACCTCGGCCTGCAGGGGTGTGGAGGCGGATGTCGCTATGTAGAGGGGGGCGAAGGCGCGCAGCAGGCGGGCAGCGGTGATATAAAACTCGGATTTGTAGTCGTCGAAGTGTTTATCGCCGCGCTCGGAGGCGGGCAGGTGCATGAAGTCCCAGGCGAGCAGCGGGTCTGGCAGCGACAGGTTGCTGTGCGTGCCGGCGGTGGCCAGTGTATCGCCGTACAGGTCCACGCAGCGCTCGAGGTAGCGGCGCTTGGCGATCCCCCAGTTGCCGGGGATTGAGTCATGACTGATGGTGGTGAGATGGATCAGGTTGCCATGCCAGTAGTACAGCCGTTCACCGAATTTCTCCCCGGCACGCGCCAGGGCGTTGGCGAGCACTGCTTCCATCAGACGCCCTTCATAGACCGCGCCACGCGGGGTGTAGTAGGGGCGGGTCGCCCATTCGATCATCCAGTGAAAGACCTCAAGCTGAGAGAAAGTGCGCAGCCAGGGCGGCAGGGTTTCGGCGCGCAGGTAATCCACGAAAGACTGCCGGGCGGGTCCCGTGCCGACCGTCAGCAGCGGGCGGAGCTGCTCATCGAGAAGGTTCCATTCGAGTTCGAAGCCGTTCAACCCTCCGGCGAGATTCTGCTTTTCGGCAGACTGCACGGCGAGTTTGTATTTTTCTGCGAATTTTTGAGGGTTGAAAGTCATAATTATCAGTGATCAGTGATAGATGATAAGTTTCACCGCAGAGACGCAGAGAAAATTTGAAAATCTCTGTGGTCTCCGCGTCTCTGCGGTAGTTTTTAGCTTTTAAGGCTCTCAAGGCCAATCATCAAGCGCTCAAACGCACCCTGGGTGCGCTCGACAGGTGTGGCATAGGAGAAGCGGATCCAGTCGTTGCCGAAGGGTGAGAAGAACGCGCCGGGCACGACCGCCACGCCAAAATTCTCCGCCAGGTACTGGCCGAGCGGTTCGCTGTCCGACCAGCCTTTAGCTTTGATATATTCACCGACGTTGACGAAGGCATAATACCCTTTTCCGATGATATGCTGGAAGCCTTTTTGCTCGAGCAGTGGCTTGAGCGCCTTCCGGCTGGCATTGGTCGGTTCGATGATCGTCCTGGCAGCCTCGGCGTAGCCCATCTCATAGGCGGCCATCGCGACCGCCAGCGAGAAGAACGACGGCATGACGCTGTGCGAAGCGCGCGCCACGGTGAACTTGACCACGTCTTCGCTGGCGATCAAATGGCAGTTGCGGATGTTCGATCCGCCCAGCGATTTTGTGATGCCATCGAGGAACATCAGGTGTTTGCGCTCCTCAGGCGAGAAGAATCCCAGGAATGAGTTCAAATCCATCGGCTGCTCATCGGTGACATAGTGATACATCCAATCGAACAGCACAAATGGGATCCCGGCCTCGAGTGCAGCCTTGGCTAGCGCCACCTGCCGTTCGACGGAGGTGGTGAGGCCGGTGGGGTTGTCGGGATTGGTGATGACCAGCCCGGCGATCTTTCGTCCGGATCTGGCGGCGAAATCCACGCTGGCGCGGATGCCCTCTTCAGAGTACGCCCACCCGTTCTCCGGTTTGCCAGGTGACCACATCACATTCGCCCCGATGCCATAAGGCCCCCAGTTGTAGGAGATCCATGGCACGCGCGATACAGCGATGACATCCCCTTCCCGCCCATGACCGAGGGCGAGCATCGCCTGATAGGCTTTGACCAGCGCATCACGCCCGCCAGCAGTGCCGAGCACGTTGTTCGGACCGTAGCCCAATGCCGGGTCGAGTTTCCAGTAGCGTTCGACTACGCTTTTGCGGTAGGCATCCGTACCGAAGGGCATATCATACGCGGTGCCGTGCTCTACTTGCATCTGGGCTGCGCGTTCGAGAAGTGCTTTGGGTACGCCCGGCAGGGATGCGCCGCCATCACCCTGAGAGGCATCGAAGACCGGTGCGCCGGGATTCTTCTCCAGGTAGACTTTGAGCGACTTGTTAATCAGGAACATGCGGGAGGGCGGAATCGCCATCATGTCCTTCAGGTAACCGCTAACCGGGATCAGGTTGGCATCCGGGACGGCATAGACGGGGGTTTCGTTTGAAATGGTCATTTTCTTCTCCTTATATATTTAAGAAAAACGCCCCGATTCATCGGGGCGTTGGTGACTTGGGCTTAGCCTGTTTTAAAGCGAACTGATCTCAGGGCTGCAACCGCGTTCCAACGTCCCGCTCCATGAATCGTGCGGGTGATCGTCGGATTAGTGTCGGTGACGAGGAATAAGGTTTTCATTATTGCGCGCAAGGATACCACCGTGCTGTCATTGCGTCAAGCAGAGATGCGCTAAATCCAGCCCAGCACGCCGATAAACAGAATCAGGCACAGGATGTCGAAAATCCAGATCCCGCTGACGACCTGGATTTTGCGCTTGAGGCTTTCCATGTCGTACACCCAGAACGCCACGATGAAGAAAATCAAATAACCAAAAAGGAAAATAAGCCAGGGTGCGCCGCGGTTCCACCACGGATAGTTCCAGGTCAGCGCGCCAACAGAGTTGAGCAGGTATTCGACGAAAACGCAGAAGACGGATCCCCCGATTGCCACTACCCAGCGGTTGGGCATACCCAGGATCTTGTCCTTCTTCTTCGGCAGGAGCATCTTGGTCCAGATGATACCGGATACTGCGAACATGAACATGATCTCGATGTTCAACCCGATGAGGATCAAATAGGCTGTATAACCCCCTGGCGCTCCCCAAACGGGCGCATAACCTGTGAAGTGGAGGACAAGAGCGTTCCAGATTTCGTTGAACCAGTCCATGCCCCAGAAAGCCAGTCCAGCCAGGACGATGTTCCAGTTGCGTTTCTCTACTTCCACCACATAGACGTAAAAAACGAAGGATAAAAGTGGTATTACATACCACTTGAAAAGACTGCCATCGCGTAAAATGGCCAATGCTTGCAGTGTGGATTCTGACATAGGATGTTCCTCCTCCTGAATGAGTAATGAGCTAAAAGAAGAGCCGGTCAAAAAGAACAGCCTCGTCAATCGGGGCTGTTCTTGTCTTGGACTAATACTGGGGTTTGCCGTTGCATCTGCGTTTCAACCATCTCGGCAAATTTCAGCGAATAAGTCATGGCATCCAAAGGCCAGCGCGATGTGACCAGGTTGCGGTCCTGGACGATGTAGGGGATCACCATTAATTTGCCGTTCTTAAAATTCCTTGGATCCTTTAGTGCGCCGCGTACTTCATCGGCCACGTAACAATCGTAGGTACGGTAGCGTCTCCCCAGCAGCCAGAAGGTCAGGCTATAGCCGGCCATCTCCAGGTCTTTGGTCAACGCGGTGACATGATAGTCGTACAGTACGCTTTTGCCGGTGTCCGGGTCGATGGCGCGCGCCAGCACCAGCATGCCATGGCAGATGGAGCCTACGGTTTTTCCCTGCTTGAAAAAGGTGACCATTTTGTGCTGGAGCACTTCGCTTTCAAGGTACTGCTTCATCCCCGGGGCGTGTCCGCCGGTAAGCGACACCGCGTCGAAATCGTCCACATTGATATCAGCATATTTTATGGGTGACTGGTATTCCGGTGTGGCAGTCATGGCTTTGTAGTTAGCCAGCCCCTTGGGTCCGGCTCCCAGCGGTCCGCGCACGATACCCATCAACAGGCGTGGATCAGCGGCAGCCGTGCTGCCGCTCTCGGTGGCGAAGGTCACCTTCCAGCCACGGTCGGTGCAGATGCGCCAGGGTGTGGCTGATTCGGTCGGATCAAAATCGTGGTCGGGCAGGGGGATCAAAACATGGGGAATGCTGCTCAGGGTATCTCCGATGATGAGCATAGAGTAGCACTTTGCGACCAATCCTGTCAAGCACTTGAATTTGGGTCGCTGACTCTATATACTCTTAATCAGCATCTGGCAAAATGAGAGACTTTTCATTTCCCTTGGTGTTTATAATATAAATCATCCTCCCTATCCAAAATTTATCCCGGGTCTCACATGACATTTACCAACGAACAATATGAGACATATCGCACGGCGGTCAAAGGCCAGCGCCTGCCGCTGGCTTTCGTCGATCTGGATGCGTTCGATGCCAATGTGGCTTATGGTGCGAGCCTTGTGCGCGGCTCTGGCAGGACCATCCGCCTCGGGACCAAGTCCATCCGCTGCGAGCCATTGATGAAACGCATCCTGGCTTCGGATGAGATTTATCATGGCTTCCTGACCTTTACTGCTGAAGAGACGGCCTTCCTGACTGATAAAGGGCATGATGATTTTATTCTGGCTTACCCGACTGTCCAGCCATCCGATATGGAAATATTGTCCCAATTAACGGCTCAAGGTAAGCGTGTAGCCACTATGGTTGATAGCCTCGATCAATTACAGGCACTTTCCGTAGCTGGAGAAAAAACCGGTGTAGTGATGTCGGCCTGCCTCGAAGTGGATCTGGCTTACCGGCCACTCGGCACGGATGCGGTGCATCTTGGCCTGCGGCGCAGTCCAATCCGCACCCCGGGACAGGCGCTGGAGCTCGTCAAGGCGGCGGCTGGACTGAAGGGCGTCCGTGTGAATTCCGTGATGGGCTATGAGGGACATATCGCGGGGATAAGTGACGCCGTGCCTGGTGCAAGGTTGAAAAATGCTTTCACGCGCCTGTTAAAAAATGCATCAGTGCGAGAGCTTACCAAAAGGCGGCAGGCAGTGGTCGGGGTGTTGAAATCTGCCGGGATCAGGCTTGAGATCGTCAACGGTGGGGGGAGCGGGAGCGTGCGCTCAACATTGAAGGATCTATCCGTCACTGAAATTACAATCGGGTCAGGTTTTTACGACTCACTGCTTTTCCATCATTTTGCTGAAGTGAAGTATCAGCCGGCGGCGTTCTATGCATTGCAGGTGGTGCGTGTGCCGAAGCCTGGCATGGTGACCTGCATGGGAGGTGGTTATCCAGCTTCGGGTCCCACCGAAGCGAGCAAGTCACCGCGCCCGGTGCTGCCACCGGGATTGACCCTCCTGCCGCTCGAAGGGGCAGGGGAGGTGCAGACACCGTTGGTGTTACCTCAAGATTGCCCTCAGCTTCGACCTGGAGATCCGGTCATTTTCCAACATGCCAAGGCTGGAGAGTTGTGTGAGCGGTTTAATGATTTGATTCTCTTGAAAGGCGGAAAAATCGTGGATACCGTTCCAACCTATCGGGGAGAAGGCAAGTGTTTCTTGTAACATCCCAGAGGAGGAGAAAAAAAATGAAACGGACACTTAAACATGTCAGTTACTCAATGGGGAATTTCGCAAACACAATTGCGTATCAGGTGTTTGGCAATCGTATCCAATTCTATTATGTGGACATCTTAGGGTTAAACGCCGGGATCGCCGGATTATTATGGACGATTTATGGATTGTGGAATGCAATTAATGACCCATTGATGGGTCAGCTCTCCGACCGCACGCGATCGCGTTTTGGGCGGAGAGTCCCGTATGTAGTGTTTGGTGCCTTTCCGCTCGGACTGTCTTTTTTCTTCCTGTGGACTCCACCCCAGCAGTCACCCTGGATGCTCTCGGCTTATTTCCTGCTGATCCTCTTTGTTTTTGACACAATCTACAGTCTGACGATCATCGCCTATAACTCCCTTTTTCCGGAAGTCGCACCCACTGTCCGGGACCGGGTTGACTTGTCGATGGTACGTGAAATCCTCGGCACCATTGCATTGCTATTATCCTACATTTTGGCACCCATATTGGCTGAAAGCCTGGGTTATGTCTGGATGGGTGCGATCATGGGTTTGTTAATCGCAGTTGGATATCTGATCTCGATGATCGGCGTAAAAGAAGGATCTATCGACGACAAGGAAGTCCAGCTTGGAATGGGAGAGTCACTTAAAGTGGTTCTTTCGAGTATCCCGTTTCGGTGGTTCCTGGGGGCGAATATCGCCAAGGAATATATCTGGCTGGTGCTGGGTGCCATGCTGCCTTTCTGGCGAAAATACGCGCTGGGGATCCAGAGCCCGGTCAATGTTTTCGGTGTGTCGCTTGGTCCGGGAGATGCCGAGGCTATTCTGCTGGGACTGGCCATCCTGCTTGCCATCCCGTGCCTACTGATCTGGCGGCCGATCGTCCTCAAACTGGGTTACCGCCGCACGTGGATCATTGCCGCCTTGACCTTTATCCCCGGTCTTTTGATTATGGCTCTGGCTGATAATTTCTATACCGGCCTGGCCGGGACTCTGCTGGTCGCTCCTGGCTTGGCAGGTTCGATGATTATGTCTTTCCCGGTCATCTCCGAGGTCATTGATGATGATGCAAAGAAAGAACATGGTTATCGGCGCGAGGGTATTTTCTTTGGGATGAACGGCGGCATCACCAAACTCGCTTTTTCGGCACAGGGTGTGATGTTTGCTGCGATCATGTCTTCTGCAGGCTACATGGCCGGGGCGGCTGTCGAGCCAGCCAGCGCAGTGGTGGGTATCAGATTTTTAATTGGTGGCACATCCATCATCGCCACGTTGATCACAGCGTTCTGCATGTATCGCTATCCGCTCGGCCGTGAATCGCACACATAACATCAGATTTAACCAATTGGCGTCTAATTTGAGCGTTAATAATCCAAAAGGAGATTGTCATGAACGAAGCAACCAAACTGATCTGGCTCAAGCGTGTGATAATTTTCAAGATTTTAGTCGTCGCGCTGCTCTGGGGGCTGCCGACCTTGCTCGCCCCCGAATCGGTTTTACGGATGTTGGGTGAGAGTTTGCCCAATCCACCCTTTTATATGCGTATTTTCGGTGCCGTGCAGATAGGGCTGGTCTTTCTATATTGGTTCGCTTACCAGAATCCGGTCAGGAACCGGGATATTATCCGATATGCTGTAATTGACAATTCGCTCGCATTCCTGACCATGATGGGCTATGCTTTAACCGTCGGCATCACAAACCCAACGGTTTGGCTCTCGGCTGTGCTGGTGCTGTTCTTTGCCATTGCCTTTTATTTCCTGATGCCAAAAGCAGACTGAATCTCATCGACAACACAGAGAAAATCTTAACTGTAAAGGTTGCGAAGGAGCGCGAACGTGTTCCTTTGTGACCTTTATAAGAAATCGTGGTGAAATTTTACATATGCTCGACCCAGCTCTCACTTACGCAAAAGAAAACCGCGAAAAGCATCTTGCGCAGCTCATCGACTGGATAAAGATCCCATCGGTCAGCACCCTGCCTGAGCACAAGGACGATGTCCGTCGCGCCGGTCAGTTTGCCATGGATCTCCTATCCAGCTTGGGTTTTCAAGTCGAGGTGACCGAGACTCCCGGCCACCCAATCGTGTTCGCTGAAGAAAACGGACTCGATGCCCCGACTCTGCTCATATACGGGCATTTCGATGTTCAGCCCGTCGATCCGGTGGACAAATGGACTCGTCCTCCGTTCGAACCGGTTGTCGAGGGGGATTCGCTATATGCCCGTGGTGCGTCCGATGATAAGGGACAGGCATTCGCAGTGCTGGCGGCGCTCGAGAGCTACATCAAGACCAGCGGGAAATTACCGGTCAACGTTAAAGTGCTGTTTGAAGGGGAGGAGGAAGTCACCAGCCAGAATCTTTTCCCCTACGTACAGGCGAATATAAAAAAACTCGCTGCGGATGCCATCCTTATCTGTGACCAGGACATGCTCGACCCGCAGCATCCCATTGTCATGTATGGTGTGCGCGGCAATCTGTACGCTGAAATTGAAGTAACCGGTCCGGCGCAAGACCTGCATTCAGGCACTTTTGGCGGCGCGGCGGACAACCCCTTCAATGTACTGACGCAGATTCTAGCCCAGCTTCAGGACGGCGTGACGCGCCGGGTGCTCATCCCAGGTTTTTATGACCAGGTGGAGGAACTAAGCACCGAGGAGCGAGCCCTGATCGCGAAAGCGCCGATCAACGACCCAGTGGGACTCAATATCACCGGCGCGCCGGCTTTGGGTGGGGAGCAGGGATACAGTCTGGCTGAACGAATCAGTGTGCGCCCCACCTTTGATATACACGGCATCATGGGCGGTTTCACAGGCGAAGGCTCAAAAACGGTCATCCCAGCCAAGGCGACGGCAAAGGTGTCGATGAGGTTGGTGCCGGACCAGGATCCCAAGGAGATCGCCTCCGCGCTCGAAGCGTATCTGAGGCAAATCGCGCCGGGGACGGTCAAAGTTACTTTAAAAGTACTGGGAATGGCGAATCCGCTGAAGGTGGATATCCGTGCTCCAGCGGTGAAAAAAGCAGCTGAAGCTTATCGAGCCGGATTCGGGTGCGAAGCTGTTTTCCTGCGCGGGGGCGGGTCGTTGCCGATCGCGTGGGAGATGGTCCGCCAGTTGAGTCCGCCGGGCGGAAGGGACATCCCCATCGTGATGATAGGATTCGGCCTGCCCGACGACCACACGCATGCCCCGAATGAGAAGTTCCACCTGCCAAATTTCTATGCGGGCATCGAGAGTATCATTCACTATCTGGACTTGTTTACGAATTCGTAATAGGAGGTTTCCATGCAAATCCCCGAAAAGGGTCTGTCCAAAGAACAAATTCTAGCCACCCTGCAAGCCTACAAGGGTCGCGACATGGACTGGAAGGCTGGCAAGGTGTGGTGTTATGTATATAACCCGGGAGAAGATCCCGCGGAAGTGGTGCGGGAAGCCTATCTGTCATTCCTGACCGAGAACGGTCTCGACCCGACGGTATTTCCGTCGATGCTCAAACTGGAGACGGATGTGGTGCGCATGGTGGCCACCCTGCTGCGCGGAGACGAAAACGTGGTCGGTCATTTAACCACCGGCGGTACGGAGAGCATCATGCTCGCGGTGAAAACTGCGCGTGACATGACGCGTGCGCTTAAACCGCATATTACCGCACCGGAGATGGTGCTACCCAAAACGGCGCATGCCGCCTTCCATAAGGCAGCGCATTATCTTGATGTGAAACCTGTGGTTGTGGATATTGCACCGGCGACATTCCGTGCGCGACCAGACGCGATGCGCGACGCGATCACGGAAAATACAATATTGTTGGTGGCTTCTGCGCCAAGTTATTCGCAAGGTGTGGTCGATCCGATTGCCGAAATTGGTCAGATTGCACTCGAAAAAGGGTTGCTCTTTCACGTGGATGGCTGTGTTGGCGGTTTGCATCTTTCGTTCATGCGTAAAATGGGTTACGACCTGCCCGGTTTCGATTTCACCGTTCCTGGCGTCACCTCGATTTCAACAGACCTCCACAAATATGGTTATGCTGCCAAAGGTGCTTCGGTTATCATGTACCGCAGCAAGGATATCCGCCGCTGGCAGATCTTTGCGTGCACCGATACAACCGCGTACACGCTCATCAACCCGACCGTACTCAGCACTCGTGGAGGCGGACCGATGGCGGGTGCGTGGGCCATCCTGAATTTCTGGGGAGAAGAAGGCTACAATCGCATCATCAAAGAAGTGCAGGATGCAACCGCGCGATTGATTTCCGGTATCAATGCCATCGCCGGTCTGCATGTGCTCGGCGAACCTGTCATGTGTATGTTCTCCTTCGCCTCGGACGAAATCAATGTCTACCAGCTTGGTGACGAGATGGCGAAGCGGGGTTGGTACATCCAGGGGCAGTTCTCCACACCGCTCACGCCGCGCAACCTGCACATTTCGGTCAACCACGGCACCATCCACAATGTCAATGCGTTGCTCAAAGATCTGCGTGAATGCGCCGAGATTGTACGCAGATCTACGCCGATTGATGCCGAAGGTATCCGTGCCATGGTGGCTTCGGCAACTCAGAGCCCTGACCCCGTTGCTGCTTTTGGCCAGCTGGCACAGACCGCCGGGCTGACTGGGACCGACCTGCCAAGCGAAATGGCGTTCATCAACGAAGTGCTTGATGCATTGCCAGATTCACTGTGCAACGAGTTCCTGGTTAATTACTTCAACGATTTGTATGTCTAAGCAATTGTGCTACGTCTGCAAGTCGGGCTGGCTGACTTCACTTCAACCACTCTAACGAGAACGGAAAATCCCCATACACAGAAGGGCGAGTTACAATCTCGCCCTTCTGTGTTATTCCAGACTTTGTGCGGGTTGTTTTACCCTCCAATCCTTGATGATGAATGGGATGTACAGTAATAAACAGGTAACAATTCCAATTATCTCAACATAGATCAGATACCAAGGCCAAGCTGGAAGCAAGTCTAGGATACTGGCAAGCGGAGGTTTGCCGTTTACCATCAAGTAATTGCTGCCAATCGCGGTATTGACGAAAAAGATTATGACCATGTAAATGTTGGAAATCACTACCACACGCAGAATCGATTTCCAGGTGGGACGGAAACCTTCGACAGTGGTCATATAGATTCCGGAAGTAATCAGCAAACCGTGACTAACGAATGCTTGCAGAAAGCGGAAATGTGGGAAGTTATATATTCCCACATCCGGTGTGAGCAGCGCTTGCAACCCGCCGCCGATGCCCAAAAAATATACGAATTCGTAGATGGGGAAATTTTTAAAAATCAGCATGAAACCAGCCAGCCAGATCAGCACGCTGCACATGTGCAGGGGTAGCATCGTCTGGATGACCCAGGTGCCCAGATAGATATTCCATACATGCCAGGCTGCTTCATTGACCCACAGCACGATCGCCATCGTCCAACGCACCTTCTTGAGAGTGGATTCTGGTGCGCCTTTAAAGCGCACCATCCACAGATTTACGAGCACAATGACCAAAAGTATTGCCAGGTGTGCAGGCTCAAATAAAATGAATGGTAAGCCATCCCAAGTTTTCGTGAAAAATTGTCCCATGATCACTCCTGCTGCGTCTTGCATTAGGAACTAAACTTTTGCCTGCATGGAGATGAGCTGAAAGCGAGATTTTGGTTTGGATATTTACGCAATACTATGTAATTGGAATTAGTATAGCAAATAGATTGGGTGCATACAACAGGTTGATTTCGTGCTACATTATGGTTGTAACGGTCATCAAGGAGGTGGAAAATGGACGCGAGTGGAAATAAATTCCGTTTGCGAAACATCCTGCTGGCCGATGACGGCTCGCCGCACTCACGCGCTGCTGTCGAACTAATCGCAGACTTGCCGCATCCCCCAGATTGTGTAGTGACTGCCTTGCGGATATTCACTCCGCTTCAGACTTCCGAACAGGCGGCGATGGAAGCCGCGCTCATGACAACTCGTAACCTGCTCGCTGAAAAAGGGCTTAATGTCAACACTGAGTTCCTGCTCGGTTACCCATCGGCGAAAATACTGGAATATGCCGATGAACACAAGCCGGATCTGGTGGTGATGGGTGCGAAAGGCTTACGTAACGCTTTTGGTATCCCTCTCGGTGGTGTGGCGATGCACCTGCTGGAAGATGGGCGCTTCCCAGTGCTTATCGTTCGCGCACCTTATAAGGGATTGAAGCAGATTCTGCTTGTTGTCGATGGTTCATCCTGTAGTGATGTCGCCTGTGGCTATCTGGGTGTCTTCCCATTGCCTGAGAGCGCAGAAGTAATCGTGATGCATGTCGTGCCTCCGCTTGTCTCACCGGTTATCGTGGAGCCCTTCCCAGGCGGGGTGACGGTCTCTCCGATTGTAAGTACGATGGGCGAAGAGGACGAAGAACAACGCCATGCCGCTGAAATGGAAGGCATGCATATCATTAAGACGACGATTGAATCTCTGACAGCGAATGGTATACACGCCACTGCTCAACTTGGCCGTGGTGACGCAGCAGAGGAAATTATCGCCTTTGCTCGAAATCAAGCGATAGACTTGATTGTGGCCGGTTCGCGCGGTCTGGGGGCGGTGCGCGGGTGGCTGATGGGTTCTGTCTCCCGAAAACTGGCGCATTACTCAGGATGCTCTGTGCTGATTGCCCGATGCATTTCAGTCGTTTGAACGGGAAACAACCGATTAAACCCTCTCCCTTGACAGGGAAAAAATCCTGTTCGTGTATATTTATTAGATGTTATTGTCAGGCCTTAAAGAGCTATTCAAATTATGTCTGGTTTGCATTTTCGTAAGGTGGCATAAGTTGATTCTGGACTAGAATTTTCTTGAGAGAGTCTTCAATCCGTTTATTCCTGGTTTCTTAATTATTCGTAAAAAAAGGAATTCCATTCCTTCTTCGGATTGAAGGCAATGCAAATTGAATCCTACCCCTGGTCTGGGTGGTTTCCAGTTCTAATGCCTTGGAGGAAGGCTTGGCAAAAGAAAAAAAACAAACTGCCAGTCTGGCAATTCCAGAAGGACTGTCTTCCCGTGAAGTGCTCGAATATTTGCACAATGGGGTCTCTATTACTAACGAAGCAGGCACAGTCATCTTTTGGAACAGCGCTCTGGAAAATATCACGGGGTTAAGAGCTACGGATGTCTTGAACATGCCTTTGTGGGATGTACAGTTCTTGATGCTCCCCAAGGAAAAACGGACTAAAGAAGAATATGCGGCGTTTAAATCCGGATTGTTGAAATTCCTTAAAACCGGTAAATCCCCTCAGCTGGAAAAGCCAATCACCATAAAGTACCTCCACCCTGGCGGTCAAAACTGTGTGGTGGAAGCACGATTTTCTGCGGTGAAAACCGACAAGGGAAATATCCTGATTGGTGTATCCCAGGATATCACCCAACCGTTTCACGCCGAGGCAGCGCTGCGGGAGAGTGAGCAGAAATTCCGCAGCGTGATAGAACAGGCAAATGAAGGTATTATTCTACTGGATGATAAGGGGATTATCTTAGAGTGGAATCCGGCTATGCAAAAAATTACCGGTATTGGATCCAAGGATGTCATCGGACACGCCATCAGTAATGTGGCCATACGCATCGTTCCCCTGAAAGTACAATCTTTTCCTTTCCCGCACGCCGAAATCCAGCAATTGATTAGCGCGGTGTCTGCGTTAGCCTCATTCGATAAGCCCCAAATAATCGAAAGCGAGGTCATTCGCGATGAAGTCACCCTCACCATTCAAGTGCAGGCATTCCCCATCCAGATCGGTGAACGCCGGATGGTGGGCTGTATTGTCCGCGACATCAGCGACCAGAAAGGGATCGAGAAATCGCTAAAACGGTATGCTTACCAGCTAGAAACACTTCGTCAAGTGGGGTTAGAGCTTGCTGCTGAACTGAGTCTGGACACCCTTTTATGGATGATTGCGCCGCGCGCGGTTGAATTGCTGGGTGGCGCAGCAATGGCGTTGTATGTGCACGATTCCAAAAATGAGCATCTGGAACTTGCGATTTGCCTCGGGGACACCCAACCACCCATTGAACAGTCTGTAAAGTTTGGTCAAGGATTGGCTGGTTATCTCTGGGAACGCGGCGAGCCCATGTTGATCGAGGATTTTCACACCGGGGCAACAGGTAAACTAACCCGATCAACATGGGGGAAAGTCGCGGGTTCGCCCATTGTTTATGGCGGTGAGTTTCTGGGCGTCATTTTTGTGTTTTCTGACCAGCCTTTTGATATCACAGATCTTAAATTGCTTGGGTTATTCGCTTCCCATGCTGGAGCGGCCATCCGCAATGCGCGATTACATACTGAACTACATGAATTGGCCATTCGAGATTCGCTGACCGGTATTTTTAACCGTCGCCACTTTTTTGAACTATCAGAAAAAGCGTTCATGCATGCCCGACGCTACAAACGGCCTCTCTCAGCCTTGATTTTTGATCTCGACCATTATAAAAATGTAAACGACCATTATGGTCATTTGATCGGGGATCAGGTGCTGCATGATCTGGCGCAACGCTGTGTAGAGGTGGTCCGCCAGCATGATATCTTCGGCCGCTATGGTGGCGAGGAGTTTGCCGTTTTACTGCCTGAGACTGACCAGCAAGGTGCCCTTGCACTGGGTGAGCGGCTACGGGAGGTAATTGCGGATGAGCCTTTCGATACCGAGCATGGCGAGTTCGGGGTGACTGCCAGTGTTGGTATCGCCCGGATGAGGCGGAATACAACCAGTTTGATGCAGTTGCTTTCTGATGCGGATAAGGCGCTGTATCGCGCCAAAGATGACGGTCGCAACACCGTTTCCGAGTGAGCGAATTTAAGTCAATTAAATTGGACTCCGTCATCGTTGACCGAGTCCAATTTGTTTTTCCGATCGATGTGAGTGGGTCGGGTGACCCTTTCCCTGATCAGTAATCTACTTGCTCACAATCATCTCTAGGCTGGTTTCCCATAATTTTACCTGGGCGGATTTGTCATACGAAGCGGGGTCGGACTCCACTGCCTTGCAGTCTGAGAAATATTTGCCGGTGACATTTTCGACCTCCGGTGAGGAGGCAAGGTAAATGCTGGTTTCCGCGCCTTTTTCGGGTTTTCGGGCGAAAAGGTGCGCGATTTTCATCCCCATATTCATGATCCTGCCATTATTCCGGGCAAAACCTGTTGCCACAAAACCGGGATTAAGGGCATTGGCGGTAACATGGGTTCCGGCGAGCTTCTCGGCCAGTTCGTAGGTAAACATCACATTTGCGAGCTTGGACTGGCCGTAAACGCCGAACCCACTGTAATTCTTTTCGCTCATTAGGTCATCGAAGTTTATCTTCGCCCCACGATGGGTATCTGAAGAGACATTAATAATGCGCGCCGGCGCACTGGTTTTGATGATATCCAACAAGAGGTGGGTGAACAGGAAGTAGCTCAGGTGATTAAGCGCAAAAGTCAATTCAAAGCCATCTGCTGAGACCTGTCTTTTTAAAAAAACAGCTCCTGCATTGTTGACCAGGATGTCGAGCCGGGTATGCCGTTTCTTGAATTCATATGCAGCCTGCCGAATGTTCGACATCACCGACAGATCTGCGGCGATGAACTCGATATTCGGATTTCCGGTGTCTTGTTTGATTTGCTCGACCACCGATGCACATTTGTTTTCACTGCGGCTGACAATGACGACCTGCGCGCCCATGCGCGCCAACTCCCAGGCAGTGACCAGTCCTATCCCGTTGGTGCCGCCCGTGACGATCCCGGTTTTGCCTTGCATTGCTGCAGTCAATATTCACTCCTTGCGAAAAATTTAGGCTGGGATTAGATACCCAGCTTGATCTATTTTCGAATTATAGCAGTTTCCTGATGTTTCTTCTTTTTCCAAAATTGACATTTCCTTACTTATAGGCTAAAAAAACACCGCCGGGTCAGCCGACGGGGTTCAGTCTTATTGCTCTTTGCTTGCTGTTAAGCTGTCAGCACTGGTGCGGACCTGCGGGTGATCATACGATAGATGGATTTCACGAAATCGATACCATCCAGAATGATGATGAGGACCAGGATGCTTATCGCCAGTTGATTTAACAGGGTAACCAGGACTCCCGCTGCTTCGAGAGGCATCTGTCCAGCCTGAGCCAGTTCCGGAACTGTAATCCCGACCAGGGAGGGACCGGTCAGCATCACGGTGGCGAGCACAACCCCGGCCAGTTTCAATCCAATCGCAAACCATCGCGTTACTGGTCGCCAGTATCGCCTACGGAGCAGGAAAATGTTCAGGACGATATTCAAACTCCACAACAGGTTTAGCCATGGCAGATATGAGAGGAAGGCATCAGAGAGCAGCGGAATGCTCACCACAGAGCCGCCCAGCCCGAGGAACCACCCAAAGTTGGAGGTAAAGTTTATGCCGACCACCTGTGGGTAGAAGTTGAACACCAGAATCCCGATTACCAAGAAGAAGATGCTCCAGATGGGTGCCCACATTCCCGCTTCATCCGGATCAGGCGCGGACAACAGCTTGTTCGGGTTCCAGACTTTTTGCTCCTCTTTTTCCTTCTCAGATCGCATCGCCCATTCGATAATGGCAAAAATGATCACGATGTTTCCAAATGCGGATATCGCGCCCGTGACGAATTCCAGGAAGGATTTTCCTACCATTTCGAGAAAAGGTTGAAGTGAGAAACGGGAGGTGCTTGCCAGGATACCAAAGCCCACCAACCCCAGCACGATCAATACCGTGAAAACAATCTTCAGTACGAGCATAAAGGTCGGGTAAAGGCGCGGTCCGATTAAATAGCGGGCGGGCATGTACGAGGCGGCTACTTTTTCGGGATCACCGTAATTGGTAATCACCGCCTTGACCATATCGTCATCGACAGGACAGTTCTCCTGCTTCCTGCGATCATCGAGCATATCCTGCAGCGTCGAGCGGATTTCAATCTCAATATCCGCGCGCATTTTGCGAGGCAGGTTCTTGCCGATTTCAGCGACATACTTATCGATTATGTTCATAATATTCTCCTTATTCCTTGAGCATCTTCGCCATCATGGCGACGATGTTGTTCCATTCTTCGTTCAACCGCG
>JBGOXG010000218.1:0-3598 GCA_041479025.1 Anaerolineae bacterium | reverse complement strand
TTCTGAACTTAGCTTTTCCCCACCTTGACATAAATAGGACAAATGTTCTATAATAGGTCATATTCCTACTCCCAATCCGTAACAGACCGGGATGGTATGTTACAGTCTGATATGGAAGCGGGCCTCAATGAGAGGTATGAGCGCCTCGACGAACTGCCGGTAAAGATAAAAATTAGAATTCAGATTGAAGTAAATAAGGAGACTCTATGAAAAAGATCACCCCATTCTTGTGGTTCGACACCCAAGCCGAAGATGCAATGAATTTTTATGTATCCATTTTTAAAAATTCGAAGGTCTTGGGCGTCACCCCTGGACCAAACGGAATTGCCAGTTCAGCGTCATTCGAGCTGGAAGGACAGGAATTCATGGCGTTCAACGCCGGTCCGGAATTCAAATTCACGGAAGCCATCTCGTTATTCGTGGACTGCAAAACGCAGGAAGAAGTCGACGAGTTGTGGGAGAAGTTGACAGCTGACGGCGGGCAAGAGAGTCAGTGCGGCTGGCTTAAAGATAAATTTGGGCTGTCGTGGCAAATTATCCCTTCTGTTTTAGGCGAATTGTTGGGTGACAAGGATCCCGTGAAGGCAAAACGTGTCCTGGATGCAATGCTTAAAATGCATAAAATTGAAATCGCCGGCTTAAGACGCGCCTACGAGCAAGGGTGAAGTTGGAAAATATGACACCGCAGAATAGCGATTTTCCAAAGTTGGCACAGCCAGCGCAGCGTGCTCTCGCCAATGCCGGCATCCAGCAACTCGAGCAGTTGACCAAGTTCAGTGAAGCTGAGGTCAAGCAGTGGCATGGTATCGGGCCGAATGCACTTAATCAACTCCGACTTGCAATGGCGGCCAAAGGTCTTTCGTTTGCGGACAGGAAATGACATGAAAACAATAGACACACAAGATAACCTGACTCCCTCTCAACACATCGACAAATTCATCACAGAGCTCACGGACTGGCGCGGAAAGTGGATTGCGCAAGTCCGTGACCTGATTCTAAAAACCGCTCCCGAAGTCACTGAAGAATGGAAGTGGGGTGTCCCGGTATGGGCGTATAAAGGCAATGTGGTTGCCAGTGGGGTTTTCAAAGATCATGTAAAACTTAACTTTTTCAAAGGTGCTGCTCTTAGTGACCCCAAACATCTTTTTAATGCGGGTCTCGAAGCCAAAGCGACACGCGCGATTGACATTAGGGAGGGGCAGGAGATCAACGACGCTGCCCTGAAAGACCTAGTCCGCGCAGCTGTGGTTTTCAATGGTTCTGGCGGCAAAAAGAAATAAATAGGAACAGGTGAATTCCATGACATATCAAGCCTATCTCGATACCATTAAAGCCAAAACGGGTAAGACTCCTGCTGACTTCCGCAAGTTGGCCGCCAAAAAAGGACTGACCAAATACCCTGAACTCATGATCTGGCTCAAGTCAGATTTCGAGTTAGGACATGGTCACGCCAACACGATCGCGCACGAGATTGTGAATGCGGACGCGCCCGAGGTCAAACCGGATGACAGGATCGCCATCCTGTTCTCAGGCAATAAGGAAAAGTGGCGTAAAGGCTACGATGCGTTGGTCACAAAACTCACCGGATTCGGGGCAGATGTCAAAGTGGCGCCCACAAACACCTACATCAGCCTCCTGCGCGGCAGCAATAAATTTGGCATTGTGCAGCCATCAGCTGCTGATCGCTTGGACATCGGCATCAAGCTCAAGGGCGTCGCGCCAAGCGGACGGTTCGAAGCTACCGGGTCGTGGAATAATATGGTCACCCACCGCGTGCGCATCAGCGACCCGAAGCAAATTGACAAAGACGTGCTGGCGTGGTTGAAACAGGCCTACGATGCAGCATAGGACCAACCTCAATATGAAGCTGTCCTTTGAATAGCCGGAAGAATGAGTCAACAAACCAAGGGAAAACGTGAGAAAACCAGGCGCAACGTTGTTTATTAATCTGGGTGCCATATCGGCGGACGGGGCTACCTCATTCGTCGTGATTTAATATCTTATTGGTCAAAGATACGAATATCAGAAGGGAGAAATTCATGAGCGGAGTAAGAGTATTGGTAGGCACCCGCAAGGGCGCGTTTATTCTGACATCGAACGCGAAGCGCAAAAAGTGGGACATTAGCGGCCCCCACTTTGCAGGTTGGGAGATTTATCACCTCAATGGGTCACCCGCTGACCCGAATCGCCTATACGCGTCGCAATCCACCGGTTGGTTCGGGCAGTTGATCCAGCGCTCCAATGACGGCGGCAAGACGTGGGAGGCGGTGGACAACAAGTTTGTGTATGATGGCGTCCCCGGCACGCACCAGTGGTACGACGGCACGCAGCACCCCTGGGAATTCAAGCGTGTCTGGCGTCTCGAACCGTCGCTGACCGATCCGGACATAGTCTACGCCGGGGTGGAAGATGCCGCCTTGTTCCGCTCAAGCGACGGTGGAAAGACATGGCAGGAGCTCCCCGGGCTGCGGAGCGCCAAAGGACACCTCTGGCAGCCGGGTGCCGGTGGGATGTGTCTGCATACCATCATTCTGGATCCGAGCAATCCGGACCGAATCTTCGTCGCCATCTCAGCCGCGGGTGCTTTCCGTACGGATGACGGCGGCGCGACCTGGCAACCGATCAATCGCGGCCTGGTGTCAAACTACGAACTGCCAGACCCAACTGCCGAGGTTGGCCACTGCGTTCACAACCTTGCGATGCACCCATCGCGCCCGGGCGTGCTGTTCATGCAGAAGCACTGGGATGTAATGCGCAGTGACGATGCCGGCGAGTCGTGGCACGAAATCAGCGGCAACTTACCGAGCGACTTCGGGTTCCCGATTGCCGTTCACGCACACGAGCCAAACACGATCTACGTCGTCCCGATTAAGAGCGACTCCGAACATTTCCCACCCGATGGAAAGCTGCGCGTGTACCGCAGCCGCATGGGCGGAAACGAGTGGGAGGCGCTCACGAACGGTTTGCCGCAAAGCGACTGCTACGTCAACGTCTTGCGTAGCGCGCTGGCTGTCGACTCACTCGATTCGTGCGGCGTGTATTTCGGCACCACGGGCGGGCAGGTGTATGCCTCAATTAACGCCGGAGACACATGGGCCCCCATTGTCCGAGACCTTCCAGCCGTGCTGTCGGTCGAAGTACAGACTCTGCCATGATCCGAGTCGTGCTCCCGCATCATCTGCGGACTCTGGCGGGCGTCGGTAGAGAAGTTATGCTCCAGGTTGAAGGGCCGACGACGCTGGGCGCAGTCTTGGAGGCCCTGGAAGCCCGCTATCCGATGCTGCGGGGGACTATCCGCGACCGCGTCACGCAGCAGCGTCGGCCCTACATTAGATTCTTCGCCTGCGGGCAGGATCTGTCTCATCAGCCGTTGGATGCCCCTGTGCCCGACGCGGTCACGCTGGGCGCAGAGCCGTTTCTGGTCGTGGGTGCCATGGCCGGTGGCTAGATTGCAGCCTCAACAGATATCTACAAAGTGAGAATTAACATGAGAAAAGTGGTTCTTTCGATGTTCGTGTCACTGGATGGCGTCATGGAGGAGCCAGCCTGGACCTTCCCATACTGGAATGACGAAATTGCGAAGTTTAAATACGATGAG
>JBGOXG010000023.1:0-21197 GCA_041479025.1 Anaerolineae bacterium | reverse complement strand
TAAGCCACCAATCCTCGGGTGATACACGTGGATAATAATAAATGATCACACCGATTACAATGATGGCCAAAATGGTGAGGATTAAATTACCGCGCTGAAAAAGTCCAAATGCCGCGCCCGAGTTATGCCAATAAACAATTCGCATATAAGGCAATAAACCTTCCAAAGGGGCAGGCAGCCACATTTCTCCAAAGGCTAATTGGGAGCGTACCAACCATTTGGAGTATTGATCCAGGGCAACCACAAAACCAGCTGGTAAAAATAAAAGCAAGTACTCGCGAATTTTAATCACAGCATCTCCTTAATCACATTGTTCCAGGCGATTGATCCTGAAAAAATTCAATTCTCGTCATCTGCAATAAATACTCTGGGAACGCGTTCATTGATATTCGTCAAGACTTCGTACGCATTTGTTCCCGCCCATTCTGCCAGATCTTCGGCAGAAATTTCTTCACCGGTTGACGCCTCACCCAGCAAAATTACTTCTTCACCTACATCAGCCTCATTCCCTTCCAGATTGACCATAAACTGATCCATGCAAATGCGCCCTACTTGCTGGTATTTCTTTCCTTTGATAATCACCTGCGATCTATTTGTCATGCGCCGGAAATAACCATCTGCATAACCACAGGGAATCGTGACTATTCTGACAGGATGATCGCTCCTCCACAGGGAACCATAACTGACCGGGTAGTCTGCCAGTGTAATTTTTGAATAAGATATTCTTGATTTCCAGGTCAACGCGGGATGTACTTGAATATTGCGTTTTACTTTTTTATCGGGGTAGATGCCGTAAAACATGACCCCGGGTCGAACCATGTCCAGATAACTTTCAGGGAAGTTGCAGATGGCTGCAGAATTAGCTGCATGCCTAAATTTAGGTGGAGGCAGGCTTCGTTTTTCATAGAATCCCAGAACATCCTGGAACCGTTCCAATTGCTGCCGGGCATGTTTTAGTTCCGGGTCTTCTGAATTGGCGAAATGAGTATATATGCCCTCGACTTCAACGTTTTTTAGTTTGAGAGATTGCTCAAGGAAAGCTTCCGCCTCGTAATAACGCACCCCTACCCGTTCCATACCCGTATCGATTTTTAGGTGGATTTTCAGCGGGGTACCTGATTGTTCAGCCGCAGACACGGCAGCTTCAAGCAACAACGGTGATGATGCTGTCAGGGTCAGGTTATATTTTACAAAGAAAGGGACTTGTTCCGGGAGAGTGCCACCCGCAACCAGGATTGGTCTGGTGAGCCCCATATGACGCAGGTTGATCGCCTCTTCAAGCAAAGCAACACCAAGATAGTCCACATAGGGCTCTATGAATGATGCAACCCCCGCTACGCCATGACCATAAGCGTTCGCCTTGAGCATGACTAGTACTTTGGCCGGGCTAACGCTCGCTCGAATCGCCAGGACGTTTTCTTTGAGACGGGTGAGATTGATCTCAGCATACGTCGGTCGTAGAATCTCGACCGAGGATGAAATCTTATGGTGAATTGGCATGAGATGTATTTTATCAGACTGACAACTCCCCAGCGATAAATCGCGGGGGTTCTGGAGAACCACCATGCTCTCAATAGCCCCAGGGACTAAAGCCTCACATGGCTTATCACCAGCTTTGCAGACGAGTTGCTCTGACCCGTTTCCAGGTGGGTCTGCAGTGCAGACCCCTCGCAACTTGAGTCTTGAGTTTGGGGCGTCTGCCAGGAGCGTTGTCCACACCGCGCCCCGAAGGACCACCCAAACCCACTCAACTGTCCAAGTTTTATCAGCAGACAGATTTCTCTGCCGAACCGCATGCTTGTTAAAGTGCTATCTAGATTATAGCACATTTGTTCCGCCTGCGGCGGACGGCGTTTCATCCCCAGGCGTAAACGCCGGGACCTTCACGCCGAGAATTAGGTAATAAATGATTAGAAACAGGTGAAAATGTATACGGAATAGACTATTGTGATCGTCGTATGTTAATGATTGTCAAGTTTCGGAAACCAGTGATATTCCACGTCCGGTTCAGATTCTGGAGGAGGGCTGAGGCCGAATTTTCTGGCAACAAATCCATTTTTCTGGTAGAACGCCCGGGCACTGAAGTTAATTTGCAAGGTGTGAAGCCACACATGCCCTGGAGAGATTGACCGGGCACGATCCAGGAGAGCTTTGCCAATTCCCTTTTGCCAGTGAGCAGGATCGACATAAAGACAATCAATAAATTCATCCTTCATCGCTAAGAACCCGGCGGGTCGACCGTTCCCTTCTGCGACCCAAACTTTGTTCTGCTTGAGGATAAAGTTCCTAAAATACCATTGGTCATTATCAAAAGGATGCCCTTTTTCACGTTGAAACTCAGGCAATGAAATTTCACGAGAGTGACGCCATAATAGAGTTACGGGTTCAAAGTCGCTCTCGTTATATAAACGGATGTTCAATTCCATGTGCTTGCGGCCTCCAATGATTGTATAATTAACGAGAAATCCAAATCAGCAAAAGGACAACTATATGAAAATTGTAACCGATTGTGCAGCAGATATGCCAGTGGAAGAGTTGGACAGGCTTGGAATTACCGCCGCCCCGCTCTATATTCAATTTCCAGAAGGTGAAATCAACTCTGCCGACATAACACCCGATGAATTCTATAACCGGCTCGAGAAAATGCGGCCGGTTATCCCGACAACCGCTCAGCCTTCCAGCGGAATGTTCGCCGAGTTGTATCAAAAACTGGCGGAAACGGGGAAAAATATCCTTTCCATCCACATCTCATCAGGCCTGTCTGGAACGATTAACTCAGCGCGTGTAGGCGGAGAGCAAGCTGCTCCTCAAGCGCAGGTAAGTATCTGGGATACGATGACTCTCTCGGGGGGTGAACGTTTTCAAGTTCTGGCAGCGGCGCTGGGTCAAAAAGCCGGATGGACATTGCAAGCCATCCAGGAACGGCTTGAGAAAATCCGCGCTAATACTGAGGTCATCTACACGCTCGAAACGCTGGAATATCTGGCGCGCGGCGGTCGCATAGGACGTGTGCAGGCATTGCTGGGTTCTGTGCTCAAACTAAAACCAGTCATCAATGTCTCTCATGAAGATGGTAAATACAGCACCGTTGAAAAAAGTCGCACCATCCCCGCCGCATTGGACGCCATTACCGAGAATTTATTTGGCATCTACGGACAAACACCAGTCTGGGTGACTGTACTGCATGGACGTTTTTATGATGGTGCCGAAGCACTTTCAAAAAAGTTGAACAAAAGATTGAACGCGGCGAAACTCGAAGTGATGCGCATTTCACCGGTGCTGGGTGTACACACCGGTCCCGGTATAGTCGGTGCTGCAGTTGTGCCAATGAAATTGATGGAAGATTTGATGTAACAGAATCTGGAAATTAATTAAGGAGTGACGGGAGATCTCATTCCCGTCACTTTTTGTTTTATGAAGTAATATTCTTTCCGAAATAAATGCTGACTTCGCCAAACCCATTCATGTGGTAAACGGATAAATCTTCTGCATTGTGAGCAAAGGCCTGCAGCTCAATCCGCTCCACACCTGACTTGTTGCACTCTCCCTGAAGCATGGTCAGCGCTTCGGCTTCATATCCCTTATTGCGGAATTCAGAAAAAATGAAAAATATGCCAGGAAGGTAATCTTTTGATTTCCGCGCTGGTTCATCGCCCACCACAACATACCAACTTTATTGCCGTTGTCCGCTTCGGTGATCACGATCAGGGAATGCCCCTCCGTCAGAGAGCCTATGGGAAGAGTCTGGAGGAATTCCGACTGAGCTCGACTTATTGACTCATCTCGCTTCCAGTTACCCGCTCTGACCCGGTCGTAAGCATATTGAGGAATAGCCCGCCGCTGGTACATTTGGAAATCAGCGTCGGTCATTGTCTCGAATTTCAGCATGCTTCCTTCTCATCACTGGTTATTGCGCACCATGCCGAGCATAGATTTTTCGATTCCGGGGAGTTCCTGCTTTTTCAAGATCAGTCATTATTTCAATAAAAGCCATTTTTTAGAGCCGTTTTTTAATAATGGATTCATTAGCTACAGTTCCATCACTTCCTTCCCCGCCAGCTTGTCTTGGATTCGCTCGATCACCAGTTCAAGTGCCTTCGGTTGATGCACGTAATCAAGGTTATCAGTATGGATGGTTAACACTGGGCACAAGTCGAAAGCTTTTAACCACTCCTCATAATATGAATCAAGTGTGTTAAGGTAGGATTCAGAGATGCCCGTTTCAATATTTCGAGCCCGCTGGTGGATGCGCTCCATTAAAACCGGCACTGGTGCCTGTAGATAGATAAGCAGGTTCGGAGACGGAAGGGTTTCGACCACTAGGTCAAATATCCGCCGGTAAGTCAGATAATCACGTTCGGCAATGTTGTCCATCGAATACAACGCGCGGGTAAATATATGGAAATCCTCATAGATTGACCGGTCGAGGATGGCTGAGCGAGGATCATTGGCTGAGTCGAGATATTGCCGGGCGCGGTGTCCTAAAAAATAGACTTGCAGGTGAAATGACCAAGCGTGCATATTAGTATAAAAATCAGGTAGATAAGGATTATCAGCAACCGATTCGTAATCGGTGCGCCAACCCAAGCGTGCACCGATACGCTCGGTAAGTGAGGTCTTTCCAACACCGATGTTACCGGCAACAACAATCATACGTTTTGTCATGGTTGAATCCCAACTATCGGTAATTATGAATATGATTTTACAGGGATATTCTACTCGAATGAGGGTAAAATCTGCGCCATGTATTCATATCTTCTACAAGGGCTGATGCTTGGATTCACGGCGGGAGCGCAGCCAGGCCCTTACCAGACCTACATCATTTCACAATCTTTGCGCAATGGCTGGCGGCACACATTGATTGCTGCATTCGCACCTCTGGTCAGCGACCTGCCGATTGTATTGCTTGTATTGTATGTCCTCACCAGAATCCCAAATTGGCTTCAACATGCACTGTATGTGACGGGGGGCTTATTCGTTTTATTTCTGGCCTGGAGGGCGTTTTTTCAATGGCGCGATTTCACAGGCGAGGAAAGAACTCCATCAGGATCCAGTCAAAAAAGTCTTATGCGGGCGGCAATGATGAACGTACTCAGTCCGGGACCTTATCTTTTCTGGAGCCTGGTCAATGGCCCACTCCTTCTCCAAGCCTGGTCAGAATCTCCAGGACGGGCAATTGCTTTCCTGCTTGGTTTCTATTCCGCCATGATTGGAATGAACGCTGCCGTCATCATCCTTTCGAGTATTGCTGCCGGGATCGGTGAACGAGTACGCCGAACGATGATCGGGATCAGCGCCCTGGCGCTGACTGGTTTCGGGATTTATCAGTTGTGGCTGGGACTGGCAGGGTGATATCCTCATATCATAAACAAGTCCACCCTGATCGACAGGGTGGACTTGTTATTCTAGGAAGAAAGTTTACTTGTCCAGATCAGGTTTGTATTCTGCTACTGCCTGCGCGACCTTTCTGAGTTCAAGCCAGTATTGTTCGCGAGGACGCTGGGCGTGCGGTTCTACCAAATCCGGGAAATAAGAGAGGCTTGTGAATCGGATCTGCCCCGCCTGCCGACCGATACACACTGCGGGAGCCAAATCGCTGGAAGACTGTTCCATCAGGTAAGCAAGTGCACGCGCTGTGAGGCGGGTTGCCTGAATTCGGTCGAAAGGTGACGGCCGGCCGCCTTGCTGAGTGTGTCCGAGCACACAACGCCGAACATCGAACAGTTCCCCGCTTTCTTTCTCAAAAAGTCTCACTAAAAAATCGGTTGTGTAGTACGGGTCAGCGCGTTCACTGCGGACAATCAATCCCAGTCGCTTGCCATGCTTGAATCCTTCAACCAGGCGGGTGACATCGGAGCGCAGGTCATCGAGGGAAATTCCATCTTCAGGTATGTAGACACGCTCGGCACCCGTCGCCATGCCGCCCATCAAACCCAGATATCCGCAGTCACGTCCCATCACTTCAACGACATAACATCGCCGGGATGCAACAGCAGAATCCTTTACTTTATCCACATCGTAAACAATGCTATTGAGAGCAGTATCTGCACCGATCGTCACTTCGGTACCGGGGAGATCGTGATTGATTGTGGCCGGTACACAAACAATCGGGTGCCTAAGAGATGGGAATTCTTTTTGTAGTGCATGCAAATCGTAGGCAAGCTGGTACCCCGACCATCCACCTATAATGAGCAGACCATCAATCCCGTAGCGTGAAAATTGATCCGCAATTTTTTCGTACTCATCATCCGCCGGCAAATCCCGGCTGGTGCCCAGTTCCGCACCACCACGATTTACCCAGCCATGAACGCTCATCCAATTCATTTCCTGGATATCATCCTCCAGAAAGCCTTTCACGCCGTTATGGATTCCGAGCATCACATGCCCCTGATCCAATCCCAGACGGATGGCAACCCGGGCTGCGGTATTCATCCCGGGAGCAGGTCCACCGGCATGCATCACTGCCAGCCGGTGTTGTTTTTGTCCCTTTTCTGGTGGTTGGGGATGAGCACGAAGTAGAGTATTCAGAATATTGTGGGCTTCAACAAAACCCCGCCCACGCAGAGACATGGCTTCGGAATATTTCTGGGCTCTCAGCAGTTCCGCCACTTGCTGTGTTTTGGAGACGTTTTCCATCAGAGGAGAACTGACGACATGATTCCCGCGAATTCCAATCAATTTGGGTTCGCTATCTGCACTTGAGTTTTTCAACTCCTGCACTGCAGAATAGCCCAGAATAGTGCTCATGTTACGGTCAAAAGCGCTGGGCGCCCCGCCACGCTGGACATGTCCCAGAATGGTGGAACGTGTATCTTCCCCCAGGCGTTCCGTCAGTACTTGTTTTACATAGTCACTGCTGATGGGATTCCCGTTTCGGTCCGTCGCCCCTTCTGCAACCAGGACAATATTATGCCTGCGTCCGCCTGAGCGCCCGGCTTTGATTTTTTCACACAAGGTGTCCTCCCAGCCATCCTCGGGTGGATTTTCAGGGATCAGTACCCAGTTCGCACCGGTGGCCAATCCCGCCATGAGCGCCAGATATCCGCAATGACGGCCCATGACCTCCACCACGAAACTACGCTGATGGCTGGCGGCAGTACTGGTGATGGCGTCCACTGCCTCAACGATACGATGCAGCGCAGTATCCGCACCAATGGTCATGTCTGTGCCAAACATATCATTGTCAATGGAGCCAACCAGACCAGCAATAGCAAGGTGGGGATGGGCTCTGGCTTTTTCCTTTGGAATTTCTCCGCTTTTTACGAGTTCTGACAACAATTCATCCCATTCCTGCCGGAAGATGCTGGCACCCGTCAAACTGCCATCTCCGCCAATGATTACCAGAGCATCGATGCTATTGCTTATCAAGTTGAAAGCTGCTTTGCGGCGACCTTCGCGGGTGCGAAAATCATCTGAACGCGCAGACCCGATCGCAGTACCACCTTGATGTAAAATGCCACCGACATCGCCCCAGCCCATTTTATGAATGTTACTCCCCCCTTCCACCATGCCCTGGTAGCCTTCATTAATGGCGTAAACTTCCAAGCCTGCATTAATTCCTGCCCGGACGACTGCGCGGACCGCAGCGTTCATTCCCTGCGAATCCCCGCCGCTGGTCAGCACACCCAAATTATGGATTCTTTTTTCATTCTTTTTCATGGGTCGTATTCCTGGTTGAAATGACTCCCCAATAGTATACCGGATTAATTTGGTGACATTCCCTTAAAAAGTAAAGGGCGGGATTTCTCCCGCCCTTGGCATCCGCATTTTAGCACTCACTATATCCACAGGCATAACACTTACGACAGCCTTCTTCATTCACCACAGCAGCTTCACCGCATTCCGGACAAAGATCGCCTATCTTTTGCTGTGAAAAGCCCGGTAATGGATCAGGGTTATAGGCTACGCGGTGACCATTCCCACCGTTCCCGTTGGAGCCGGAATATTCATCGCCTTCCTGATGCCATTCTTTCCCATGCAGGTATTCTGCAAGGACCTGTCCTACTCCATCGGGAAGCGAACGGACACGGTTGGGTCCAAACCCGAGTGAACGCCCGCCACCAATCCCTGTCAATTGCCGAACGATTTCCATAAGCCGGTCGCGCGGAGCAATTGGTGATGCCAGCCGTAAAATATATGAAATCAGCCGCCCGATTGCTTCTGATACGGCTGCGGTCTCCGAACCAGCCTTCGCGGTGTTGATGAATACCTCGAACGGCTGCTCCCCACCGTTTTCATTGATCGTAATAAAAGCTTTGCCGAGAGGTGTTTCAATATTATATGTCTCGCCGTGCAATGAACGCGGGCGTGGTTTCTTGGATTCAGACCAGATGATGGTCTGGTCATCCATTGCTCCTTCTTCATCCAGAGAGATTTCATCTGCGGACTCAACCGGAGCACGCTCACCGCCGTTCTGTTTCTTTTCCAAGGTGGCTCTTGTCTCCAGGACAACCCTGTCGCGGGAACCCGTCACATAGACCGTGATCCCCTTACAACCCACTTCCCAGGCCAGCATATAAGCCCTCGCGACATCTTCCACTGCGGCATTTTCAGGGAAATTGACCGTCTTTGATAAGGAATTATCTACAAACGCCTGCAGCGACGCCTGCATACGGACATGCTCTTCAGCAGTGATGTCCGCTGAAACAACAAAAGTCTGGCGGATATGTTCGGGAACTTCAGAGATAGCCTGACAGGATCCATCAACCATGACCCGCTCGACAACCTCCCGTAATTTTTCTTCACCCAATCCTGCTTTTCGCAGCGCCTGTTCAAAGCGTGGACTTGCATAGGTTAATTGCAGATCCTTACCGTTGTCATTGACATGACGAATGTAAGCCAATGCAAAGACCGGTTCGCAGCCATAACCTTCACATCCGGCTACTGTGGCGATAGTTCCCGTGGGAGCGACAGTGGTTTGAGCTGCATTACGGATGCCGTGCTTGAGAATTCCCTGTTCGACATTTTTCCAATCCACCTTTGGACGACCCCAGTCCGTGGTGATTTTAACAATGGATTGAGGAGGTTTCCAGCGCATATCGTCCGGGTCATAGATCGAACCTTGTATGGCTGGAAAAGGTCCGCGCGCCTCAGCCATTTCCATGCTGGTCAGCATGGCATGGTAGCGAACAAATTCCATGACCTGCGCCCCAAACTCCTGACCTTCGATCGATCCATATCGTACACCCGCGTGATACATCAGATCAGCCAAACCCATAATTCCCAGACCGATCCGGCGAGCCCGGTGGGCAGCTTCCTTCAATTGAGGCACAGCCGGAACATAAGCGTTGGCTTCGACTACGTCATCCAGGAAACGGGTGGACAATACGACACTGTGGCGTAAATCGTCCCAATTGATATTTCCATCCGGACCGCAATGCTCCTCCAGGTTTACAGATCCCAGGCAGCAATTCTCGTAAGGTCCGAGCCATTGTTCGCCGCACGGATTAGTCGCTTCCAAAGGGTACAGGTGTGGGACTGGGTTCGCCCGGTTGGCGGCATCCAGGAATAACATCCCGGGTTCGCCATTATGATGCGCCTGCTGAACAATCTTTTCGAACAGATCCCGAGCGCGGATGGTCTTATACGTGCGGATGGGTATCCCGGCTTCCTCCGCTTGCTCAAGCGTCCCCTTGAAATGCCGGTACTCCGGTGATGTAATATCAGGGAAACGCAATTCCCACTCGGTATCTTCCTTAACCGCTTTCATGAACGCATCCGTAATGCCCACCGAAATATTAAAATTCGTGATTGCATTTTCATCAGTCTTGCAGGTGATGAACTCTTCAATATCAGGGTGGTCAACACGGATAACACCCATATTCGCACCGCGCCGGGTTCCTCCCTGGGCAATTTCCCCGAAGGCATGATCGTAGACACACAGGAATCCAATCGGGCCTGTTGCTTGCCCGGCAGAAGATTTAACAAGTGCACCCTGCGGGCGCAGACGGGAGAACGAGAACCCGTTCCCTCCGCCCGTTTGCTGGATCAGCGCAGCATCCCGCAAGGTTTGGAAAATTCCCGCCGAATCGCGTCCCATATCATCGGAGATGGGGAGAACGAAACAAGCTGCCAGCTGTCCGAGAGGTGTACCGGCACCTGTAAAGGTCGGCGAATTGGGAAAAAATTTCCTGCTGGTAAGGAGGATATAAAATTCACTTGCGAGAGCGATCACATCCGTCCCCCACTGCTCCTCAACTTTGGCAATGTGGTATGCCACGCGCCAGAACATTTCCTCGACACTCTCAGCGGGTCTGCCGTCATCTCCGCGGCGGACATAGCGGCGAACAAGGACCTGACGCGCATTTTCTGTCAAGTCGACTTTCGGCAACACCTTGGGCATGGGGGGTGTGGGCAGCAAACCACTTTTGCTGGGGGCAGTTTTCATTACCATTGCGCATCTCCTCTAAAGATTTTTAGCAATTGACCATTGCTCTCAAAAAGACAGTCATTGCGAACTTCTGGCAAACGCTACAAGAATCCCCTTCAGTCTTGTTGCGCGCCCCCAGGACTCGCAATGACGCTAGCCTTCTAACAATCTATCGATTTCTCCGCGGATCGCGCGAAGATCATCCAATCGAAGATAAACGATTGCATAACGAATATACGCAATCTGGTCCATCTCTTTTAAACCAGAAATCGCCAGGTCGCCTACGACACGTGAAGAAATTTCCGCTTTGCCCATGCGCTGCAACTCAGACTCAACATGCCCAATCAGCCGCTCAATGTCCGCCGCTGAAACAGGGCGTTTGGCACAGGCAATGCGGATACCGCGTGATAATTTTTCACGATCAAACTCCTCACGCGTTCCATCTTGTTTGATGATCAGCGGGGTAGAAAGGATTGGGCGTTCGTAGGAGCTAAAGCGCTGTCCGCATTTCAGGCACTCGCGGCGGCGGCGGATTCCTCCATGACTATCGTGAGTAGTATCAAGCACCTTTGAGTCATTATTCTGACAGTATGGACACCGCATATAGCCCCGTTTTTACTAGAACATCTGTTGCCGCCATATATGGCGGCTTCATTGTATGCTTCCCCTACATATTGGGGAAACAAAGGGCATTCTAACATATTTACAGGGGCTTTTCAAGAGGACTGGAGGGTGATTAACCTTAAAATTTCGATGATATAACCCAGGAATATCGATGCGGCAGCATCAATAATGTTGTACGATCGAAATCATCCTTTTCTTAATCCTGACAAGCAACAAACACAACACTCAATTTGATTACGCGGGAAAAGTAGGTAAGACAGGTTACCTACTCAACCTTCAAATTGCTCACGAAATCCACGATCAAATGATTCGTCTCCACTGCATTTGACTGATGCGGGACATGCCCGGCTTTAAGTGCAATACCACGAGCATTGGGCAAGAGTGCCAATATTTGTTCAAAAGAACGAGGATTAAGAGTTGTATCGCGCGATCCATAAATCAATAATGTGGGGACTTTAATTCTGGGGAGATAGGGTTCAAGGTTTCGTGCAGTAAACGGCAACTTGAAAATTCCAGGGGCTGCGCGTTTATAATTTTCTGCCATCTGACGTCGGATGTCGGGCGGAAGATCATGTTTAAGAATATAAGCACCCGGATTTAAAAAACTTGTCGCATCCACCATAAAATCATAGAACCATGCCGGTACATTTCTTCGCGCCGCAGAACTGATCCTGTCTTCGCGATATCCTAATCGGATCAGGAATGGAATCTGGTCGGGTGAGTAAAATGGATCTATCAACACCAACCCTTGCGTGCGTTCCGGATAACGCAAAGCATACTCCAGCGACAGGTATCCCCCCATGGAGTGACCAATCAGGATGGGAGGTCGGTCCAGTTCCAATGTTCGCATCCAATCGGCAAGCGAATCAAAGATATTCTCTAAATGGTAAAAATCCAACTGATCGGGCTTGCACGAATCACCATGACCCGGTAAATCAAGGGCGATGGTTTCGAATCCTTCTGTGACCAATTGCGAAGCCAACTTATCCCAGTCATGGAGCGAAGCAGCAATCCCATGGATCAGCACAACTGGTTTACCGGATCCGGTACGGACGAAGTTGATATCACAAATATCATTCAATTTTTGTTTGTTCATATCGCCTGGCCAGTTCACGCCTCAACACCTTACCGATAAATGAACGCGGGAATTCTTCCATAAATATCACCAAACGTGGAACCAGTGTGGGTGGAAGACGGCGTTGGCAATAGGCGACAACCGCATTCACCGTCGGGCGTTCTTTCTGAGATATGATGAATGCCACAGGCGCACCTGCAATTGCCACTACCACCGCTTCCTTCACTTGAGGTATTTCATATAACACTTCTTCCACGTCGCGCGGAAATGCGGGATTACCCGGCTTGTCGGGATACCACATGTCCGCCTTGCGGGCGATGATGCGGAAGAAACCATCGGTATCCATCACGGCGACATCGCCTGTTAGCAGCCAGCCATCTTCCGTAATTGTATTGTGTGAAGCGCTGGGATTCTTCCAATAGCCTATCATCACCTGTGGACCTCGCACTGCCAGTTCACCGATATGACCTACAGGCTCCTCTTTTTTCCCACGCTTGAGATCGACGATGATCGCCTCAGTGGATGGAAGCGGGATCCCGATGCTGCCCACCTTACGCATTCCTTCCAGCGGATTTGCGTGAGTCACGGGTGAGGCTTCTGTAAGACCATAACCCTCCACCAGACGACCTTTGGTCAGCTTTTCAAACGCCTCCTGCACTTCAACTGGCAGCGGCGCCGAACCGCTGATGCAGGCGCGGATGGAGTCCAGCGCATACTTCCTTACCCCCACGACATTGTTGATTGCCAGGTACATGTTCGGTACACCCGGGAAAATAGTGGGATGATGGCGTTTGATGGCGCGAAGGACGTCATTGACATTAAAAGCTGGTTTCAACACCATCGTCGCACCGATACTGACCGGCAGATTCATAGCTGTGGTTAAACCATAGATATGTGAAAATGGCACGACACTCAGGCAGCGCTCACCACCCTCCACAGCTCCCGGCATCCATTGGCGGGTCTGGATGGTGTTTGCCACCAGGTTACGGTGGGAGAGCATGACACCTTTTGCTTCTGCTGTTGTCCCGCCGGTATATTGTATGACCGCCAGGTTTTCCGGTAACACCCCAATCTGAGGCGCTTTGCGCATGTTCCCCGCCAGCCAGCGTTTCCAATGCAATGCTTCGAGCATATCCAGATCGCGCGCACGCCAGCGCGAGATCCATTGCTTGTGAACAGGCAGATACTCACCGGCGTCAGTCAGCACCACATGAGGAACGCCTGTTCCGGCCTGAACCTGCCGAGCCAAACCCGCCCATTGCCGCATTGTTACGAGAACGCTCACCTCACTATCCTTTAATTGACGGATTAATTCATCCGGATTCTCGAGAGGCGGGATGAAGACAGCTACCGCACCCGCTTTAAGTGTCCCATAGAATCCAATCACGATTTGAGGGATGTTTGGCAGCAACAGGGCAACTCTCGCCCCATTACCGACCCCCAGCGCGAGCAGTGCATTCGCGAAACGATTCACTTCCCCGTTCAGCCGGCGATAACTGATCGTGCTGCCTTCAAACTTGATCGCTGCCCGCCGTGGAAACCGTCTCGCCGATGAACGAAGCAGGTTGTATACCGGAATACGCGGTATTCCAATGGTATAGGGTACATCCTTTTGGTAATGCACCAGCCAGGGTCTTTCCCGACGCAACGCATCACGACTTGAGAACGGGCGCTGGTCAGCCACATCCCGCCAGGTTTTCTGCAGCTCGACCGCCAGAAAGCGCTCGATCGCGCGGTTAACCGCATCGCGACGTTCCAACATCACCATGTGCCCCGATACACCGATATCCACTTCTTCCGCGGCAGGGATGGATTGCGCAACACGTTCATAAGCTGGTTTATCAAATACCCGGTCCCGGTGACCACGGATGACCATGACTGGCAAATTGATGCCAGCAAATAAATCCCAGCCTCGCCAGAGAGAAAGATTATTCTCGTACCATTTTTTAAGGACAAAAGGAGATGCGCCCAGCCAGTTCCGCGTGAAAAAATCAGCCGCCCGAAGTAGGGTAAATGGCATACTCAATCCAAACCGGTAAAGAGGATTGAGACGAAATTCTCCAGCCGTGGCGGTCAGGATCATGCGCTCCACGCGCTCAGGATGGTGAGCGGCGTACTCTGTGGCGATCGCTCCGCCAAAAGAGTGTCCCACAAGCACAATGGACGAATCCAACCCCAGTGCATCCAATGCTGTATCCAGAAATTTCACAATTTCCAACATGCTGTAATCACCGCTCGAGGGGTCAGAGAGTCCGTGTCCGGGTAAATCAAGCGCGATGACCCGGTTCTCCAATGAGAACTTCTGAAGCTGGTACTCCCATTGGGTGGCCTGTCCCCCAAACCCATGCAGAAAGACTATCGTCCGCCGGGGGTAATCAGGGGAAATGTCAATGACTGAAATCCGCATCAGCGGTTTGGACGAGACACGTACTTCACGGCGATAGAGGTCAAGGTCAATGTTCATACATAGTAGTGTAATGAAGTTGACCGGTGTTGTCAAATTATTAATGCAATTCTCATCTTACGCGCTATAATATAAACAACAAAAGGAGTGACAGCCATGCCGGAACAGACTGCTCGCCCGAATAAACCGTTTGAAAGCTGGGTTTCCGATGAGGCGCGGGAGCATTATCGTGCAGCCCGCAAGGAAATGCGCGAGGGAATAAGGTTGTTGCTGCCACCTGAATACCGGGAACATCACGATAAGGCTCGTAAGGAAATTCTTCTTGCCTGGCGCACCATGATTGACGACGCACTAAACGACATGGAAACGCATGGCAAGAAGCCCAAATAATATCGCGCAGCCAATCGCCCCGCTTTACAGCGGGGCGGGTTGTTTAATGGCATTTCTGGAATCCAATTCCAGCCGGATCATTTCAAAAAGATTAATGTCCACAATAAAGTAATCAGAGACGCAGCAAAGAGCACCTCACCGAAGACATCATTCCCGGCATTGTAGAGCAGCACCCCGCCGAGCAAAAAACCAATAAAAATCACGCTCCCCGCCAATCTGTTAACTGCTGATCCAAGTGCACCGACCTGACGGGTCATCTGAGGCGCTTGAACGACGAGATTTCCCGCCTCCATCTGAGCCAGCACGCGGCTGGATTGCCCCGGCAGGGACAGCAAGACTCTCAACATTTCTCCCAATTCATCAAGCCAGACGTTCACCCCGCTGGTGGCTTCTTCCGCCACGAGCTTGGTCGCGTAAGGTGATAGCTGTTTCCACAGGTTAAAATCGGGATCAAGTCCCGTGCACATGCCGGAGAGAATCGCGACCGTCCGCACCAACATGAGCAGGTTATTGGGGACCTGAAATGGCATCTCAAGCATCAGATCACGAAAACGATGGCCGATGTCGCGGATTTCTTCCGGTCTTATCTGGCGGATTTCCTTCATGGACATCCCCCAGAAGCGATCAAATACCACTGATTCAGCCTGTTCGATCAGCTTTAAATCTGCGCCGGGGAGCAGGATCCCGAGCTGCTGATAAGACTTGACGACCCGTCCCGCGTCCCGTGTCCCAACAGCGATCACCGCTTCGCGTAAACCACCCCGCAAATCAGCAGGAACCCGTCCGACCATCCCAAAATCCACGAAGGTTAACTGCCAGCCCAATTGGTTTTCATCCAGCGCCGGTGTGACAAACAAATTCCCAGGATGAGGATCTGCATGGAAAAATCCATCTTCAAAGATTTGTTTCAAATAAGTATCAAGCAATACAGATGCCACCTCACCTCGATCAATCCCAGCGGCGGTGATACCAGCATAATCGGTGATCTTGATTGCATAAACGTTTTCAAGAGTCAGTACACGGAGGGTGGTGAGACTCCATACCACGCGCGGAACGTGGACCCGTGGATCATCCTTGAAACTCTCGCGAAAACGATCCGCATTGCCTCCTTCAGCAAGGTAATCCACTTCCTCGCGCAGCGTGGTGGTGAATTCATCCAGCAATGCTGGGACATCAGCATGCTCACGGATGGGGCGATAGTGCATGAGCCAGCCTGCAACACGCCGCAGGACTGAAAGGTCGACTTCAATCAGCTGGTCAATGTACGGTCGCTGGATTTTGACCACGACCTCCAGGAAGGAACCAGCTTCCGGTGAGTCTGTCTGCAGACGAGCCCGGTGGACCTGCCCAAGAGAAGCGGCTGCCAGAGGTACAGGATCGAACCAGGCGAACTTGTCTTCCAGCCGGCCTGCCAACTCCTTTTCAGCAAGCTGTCGAATGTCAGAGAAATCCTCCGGCGGTACTTCATCCTGCAATCCGGAAAGCTCATCTGTCACTTCAGGCGGAAGGATATCCAGCCGCGCCGACAGGAATTGCCCCACCTTGATCATCACGCCGCCCATGTGGATGGCGAGTTTACGGAATCGGACCGCTGAATCACGAAAACGGTCGGAACGTGTAAGCCTGGCCCACTTTCGGAAACCAATGTGCCTGAGAATGATTTCCCACCAAATAAAACTCGCAATCAACCTCGCGAAGAATAGAGTGATCCGCCAGTATCGCATCCGTAAAGTGGATTTGTTCATGGAGTCTCCTGCGGTTTCATTGTAGCATTGAACTAAAAACGCGGATAAATAAACTGGCATATAATCAATTTATGAACAGCCGCTACCGCCTCAAAGCGCGTTTGCTCCCATTCATTGTAATCCTGCTGCTCATCATGCAATTGATTGACCCTTCCAGAGTATGGACGTCCCTGCTGGTGGGTCTAGGCGGCGCGTGGCTGTTGGCTTATTTATGGGCCCGTGCGCTGGCAGGTGGTTTGCGAATCACTCGCGAGATGCGCTATGGCTGGGCACAGGTGGGGGACAAACTCGAAGAACGTTTTACGCTGACGAATTCAAGCACGCTTCCAGCCACCTGGGTTGAAATTTCCGACCAATCCACTCTACCCGGTTACTCGGCTTCGATCGCTACCGGGGTGGATGGAAGCAGCAGTAACCAGTGGGTGACGGATGGAACCTGTACGCGGCGGGGATTATACTGGCTCGGTAACACCATCGTACACACAGGCGACCCGCTGGGAATTTACGCCGTCACCATCGATGATCCCGCTCGTACCAACCTGATGGTTATGCCGCCAGTTGTCCCATTGCCGCAAATTGAGATAACACCGGGTGGTTTTCTCGGCGAAGGGAGACCACGCCCGAACGCACCGGAGCATACCGTTGCCGCGGCAGGGGTGCGCGAATATATGCCGGGCGACAGCCTGCGTACTGTTCATTGGAAAACAACAGCGCGGCGTCAAAAACCCTACGTCCGCTTGTTTGATGGAGCACCTGCTGGCGACTGGTGGATCCTGCTTGATCTCCAGAAGGATGTGCATATCGGCACTAATGAGGATTCGACTGAAGAGTATGCCATCATCCTTGCCGCTTCGCTGGCAGATAAGGGTTTGCGCGCGCGCCAGGCGGTGGGTCTGGTCGCCAGTGGGGAGAATCTAGTATGGCTCCCCCCTCAGCCCGGTGAAAGCCAGCGATGGAAGATTTTACGCGCACTGGCGATGGTCAACCCGGGCAATGTCCCCCTCTCCGAGTTGCTCGAGCGCATCCGCCCCAACTTAAGCCGCCGGTCAAGCCTGTTGCTCATCACGCCCTCGATCGAACCCAACTGGCTGTCGTCGTTGGTCATGCTTGCCTGGCGTGGCATCATCCCCACCATTCTCCTGCTCGACCCGGTATCGTTCGGCGGCACGGGCTCCATTAAGGGAATGACCTCCGCCCTGGGAGAGATGGGGATCACACGGCATGTCATCGACCGC
The DNA here is from genome assembly GCA_041479025.1 of Anaerolineae bacterium. Classification (GTDB taxonomy): domain Bacteria; phylum Chloroflexota; class Anaerolineae; order Anaerolineales; family Villigracilaceae; genus JBGPQJ01. Next base: position 3,355 of record JBGOXG010000023.1, on the reverse strand, counting down.
GACATGCTCGACCGCCCTGAAGCCAGGCCTGGTCATCGCGGTCAATGGGAATGGCGTGTGACCACCGCTGGGCGGGTTGTGCCAGTGCATTTGCCGGGTGATACAGCCTGGCGGAGGTTGTCAGGATGAATCCTTACTTCCTGCGCCTCCTATTCAGCCGGTCCTTCTGGCTGGCTTTCTTTCTACTCATCATGACCATGAGCTTTACTATTGGCCTTAGTGATGGCATCCGGGGAGGGGTCACCTGGTTGCTCACTCCCATCGCCGTGGCGGGAGCATTGACCAGTTTCGGACTGGCGAACAACCGGATGAAAGGTTGGAATGCGGGTGGGTTGTTGGCTATTTTGGGCGTTACAGGCATCATTTTTTACATTGCGCGTCTAGCCGAACCCTTTGTTGATTTGATCAAATCACTCATCATTCTCCGCATGCAAATCATCGCCTGGGTCAGAGAACGGATCATCCTGCCTGATTTGACACTGCTCATCGAGCCACTGACTGATCTCGGGGACCGCACAGCGGTTTTGCTCACGCGCACCTGGCTATGGTTGGAAGGGTTGCGGCATGGAGCCATCATGAATGACCCTGTGGCACGGGCTTTTGCCTGGAGCATCGTCGTCTTTCTATTATCAGCCTGGGCAGGGTGGATGCTGGGACGCCATCGCAATCCCCTGGTCGCATTCACCCCTGTAATAGCAGTCCTTGCTATCGTTTCGGATTACACAGGAACTGGATTCAATACCTTGTGGCTGATGCTGGCTGGAACGTTGTTACTGATGGGATTAGCACGTTACGATGTCGATCGCGTCCGCTGGCAACATACCGGCGTTGACTATTCTGAAAGCATTCCAATCGATACCGGCAGCGCGATTATCATCATCTCCGTGGCACTGGCAGCATTGGCATGGATCATCCCCTCATTTTCCGTCAAAGCGATGGTGAAGACTATTCGTGATTGGGGAAATAGTCAGAATGAACTGGCAGAATCACTCGGGTTAAAACCTGCTCCGCCTACTCCATCTCATTTTACCCCGTACATTGCTCCGCAGGGGCTTCCGCGCAGCCACCTGCTGGGTTCAGGTCCGGAATTGAGCAAACGCGTCGTGATGACCATCCGCACTGGAGAACTCCTGCCGCAACCGCTGATATCCAACCCTCCACCGGCTCCCCGGCATTACTGGCGGGAAGTCACCTACGACAGATACACCGGCTCCGGCTGGGTCAGCAGTCCGGTTGAAATAAATTCATATAAAGCTGATGAACCTCTGTTTGATGTCAACCCGGAAGGTTATCGGCTTATCCAACAGGAGGTCAAGCTTTACGAAGACCTCGGCGGGCAATTAAACTGGACGGGCTATCTTGTAACCGTTGATCAACCTTTTGAAGTGGCCTGGCGCAGCCGTCCGGGCTCGCCCAATCAGTCCGATCCGTTTGGGGGTTCAGACCTGCTTGGTGCCATCAGCCCGGTTGAGTCATTCAAGGCAACTTCGCTTGAGGCGGTATTGAGTGTAGAAAAACTGCGTGCATCGGAAAGCACCTACCCTGCCTGGACGGCAAGATATTTAACACTGCCCGAAACAACTCCGGAACGAGTCCTGTCCCTCGCGCGAGAACTGACTGCAAACGCAACGACCTCATTCGACCGTGCGTTAGCGATCGAAACCTATCTGCGGACGACCTACCCCTATACGCTCGAGATTTCCGTCCCGCCGCCGGGACGCGATGTGGCTGATTATTTCCTATTCGACTTGAAAAAAGGGTATTGCGACTATTACGCCACGGCGATGGTCGTGCTGGCGCGCGCAGCGGGTCTGCCTGCCCGGTTTGTTATCGGTTATGCCAGCGGATCCTATGATTCAGCGAACGCCCAATACATCGTCACCGAGGCGAACGCCCATTCCTGGGTGGAAATATTCTTTCCGGGCATCGGGTGGGTGGAATTCGAACCCACCGCGGGTTTACCGGCGATAGACCGCCTGGAACAACCCTCATTTCAGACTCTGCCCGTCCTGCCAAACGAAACCGAAAACGAAACCACATTAGCAATGCTTGAACGCATATTAAAAGGTTTGATCGAGAAAATCGCCTTGGGATTTGTCATTATCATATTCTTCTTCATCGTCGCGCTGTGGATTGAATCCTGGTGGCTATCCCTAAAGCCCGCCAATATCAGTCTGACACGAATCTTTCGGCGAATGGAACGACTGGGAAATCAGGTGACGGGCAGCGAGCCAGTAGAGACACCTTATGAGTTTTCCGGGAGGCTGATATCTACTTTAGATTTCGTCTCCCGTCGAGGCTGGCAGTCCAGATTTATTCACCCCGCAGTCCAGGAAGTGGATTTAATCACCGATACCTATGTAGGTGTTTCCTTCAGCAATCATCCCCTTTCAAAGACCGCATTGACTAAAGCAATCCGCGCTTGGCGGAGTTTGCAGGCACGCTTGCTGCTCGCAGAATTCCACCGAAGGATTACCATCCGAAGGAAATAAAGCCGCTCCAGCACGTAAAGTCTGTCCGAAACACTTATTTTACCTACCTGTCATTTCTCAAGCCATTGGCCATTGAAAAAAAGGACTCAGCAGAAGTTCTACCTCTGATGGCTTTTAATTAATTTCCTGAAACCTCAACCGGCTTTCCTCTTGGCTTCCTGCCAAAGAGTTTCCATCTCATCAAGAGAGAGATCTTGCACAGGGCGCGCCATTTTTCGGGAGCCTTGTTCAATGTAAGAAAACCGTTTCTTGAATTTCCTGTTTGTATCACGCAATGCAGATTCGGCGTCAATTTTCTGCCAGCGGGCGAGATTAACCAACGCAAAGAACAAATCGCCCAGTTCAGCCGTCAATTCATCCTTGTCATTAGCGTGCCGGACTTCGTCTATTTCTTCCTTGATCTTATCCAGCACACCTTCAATTTCAGGCCAGTCGAAACCCACCCGGGCAGCACGATCTTGATATTCCTGTGCCTGGGTTAATGCTGGTAAGGCTGCCGGCAGTCCATCCAGCAAACCTGTTTCCAGATCTCCATTCGATTCCCGCTCAGTGGCTTTGATTTTTTCCCAATTTTGCAAGACGTTCCCAACTCCATCCACAACTACATCACCAAAGACATGCGGATGCCTGCGGACGATTTTGTCGTGGATACCTTTGATCACCTCGGTCATGGTGAACTCACCATACTCGCTCGCGATCTGAGCATTCAACACGATTTGAAGAAGCAAATCCCCGAACTCCTCACGCATTTTGTCAGGGTTTCTGGTATCAAGAGCATCAAGTGTTTCATATGATTCTTCTATCAAATGCTCGCGGAGGGTGAGATGGGTTTGCTCCCTATCCCAGGGGCAGCCATCCGGGGC
>JBGOXG010000182.1:0-4732 GCA_041479025.1 Anaerolineae bacterium | reverse complement strand
GGCCAGCGGCTGATTGAGTTCCAGCGCCTTTTGCAGCCGCTGGGGCTCGTTACGTTCTTCAACCAGGTTTTCAGGATTCTTCAACAGCAGCCAGCGGGTACCCTTGATGACCTTCTTTTCCATCTCGCTCTGGGCCTTGTTGAATAGCTGACGGCGGAACTCCTGAAGCTTGTCATTGAACAGCTTGATCAAATGGAAGTGGTCGAAAACGATTGTGGCCGCAGGCAAGTTCTCCGTAACGGCACTGATATAGGCTTTGGACATGTCCATGGCCACAGCCTCAATGCGCGCTCGGCATCGCCTCAGCCGCCGCCAGAACGGCTGCAGGGCCTCGGCCCCGTTGCCATCGCCCACAAAGACCACTGCCCCGGTGTGCAGGTCCAAAACGACCGTCAGATACTTTTGCCCTTTGCCGATGGAGATCTCGTCGATGGCAATCTGGCTCAGACCGCTCAACTTCGGCCGGGAGAAGCGTTTGTGAAGATAGCGCTTTTGAATATCCTTGATCAGGTCCCATCCGACGTTCAGATGTCGGGCCACGTCCAGGATCGTCATATGCCGGGAGAGTTGCGCGTAGCGTTCAAAGGCCCGGGTGTACGTGCGCCGCTCATCGGCAAAGCCCACTTTGACTTGACGGATACTGGAGCACTCACGGCATTCAATGCGCGGGATGCCCAGTTGGATAAATACCGGCTTGGGGCCGATGGGAAGCTCACGCCACAGCCGATAAATGCTGCCGTGGTGGAGAATATCGCGGGAGCGGCACACTGGGCATGTCAAAGAGCACGGATCGGGCTGCACGGTAAAGATGATCCGACCGGAGACAAAGTGACTGCGAACGGTAACGATAGCCTTTCAGACCCCATCCATGGTAAAGCAGACTCGTGGACATACGTTGGCTCTCCTTTCTGAATCGTGATTTGGGCTGATTCAGAATGAGCACGTATGTCCATATTTTTCAATCAAAAGTACGCTTCACCCGGTTGAACCATAAAAAAGCCTCCCTTGAAATGAGATATCCACTTCATGGGAGGCTAGCTTATTCAAACCTCGTAGGGCCTGTGTATGTTTATCGAAGAGGTAAACACCCAAACATGATTTTCATACTACAATCAAGAAGTGGGATTTACTCCAGGGGTGTTTCATTTCTTCATATATTTATTGACTTTTTCCACGAATAACGGAGTACCAATAAAATCCGCAAACTCGGCCTCGTTGTACAAGGTATCTCGCAACTGACTAATATCCTTGGTTGCCCTTAGCCTGATCAGTGCATTTTTTACGGCCTTATAGGCGACCGAGAGCGCAAAGTCATAATATAGTACGACATTTATTCCCGCCAATTCCTCCTCTATAGCTGGCTTGCCGCTGTGAGTAGTCATGACTTTCCCTTTAATTTGGCTTCGTAGCTCTTTCATTTTATCGAAAGACATTCCCGTTGGGAAAACCATATCAGCTCCAGCGTCAATATAAGCATTTGCCCGCTTTACTGCATCGTCAGGATTTCCTGTCGCCGATATTATGTCTGTCCTTGCTATAATAAGAAAATTTGGGTCTTGCCGGGCGCCAACTGCAGCGCGTATTTTGCCTACCATTTGTTCCATTGGCAATATTACCTTAGGAAGATCTGTATGTTTCCCAAATTCGTGGTCTTCGATATGGATGGCTGATACACCGGCTTGTTCGAAGGCTTGCACAGTGGTCCATATATTGGCGGCAAAGCTAAACCCGTTCTCAGCATCGCCAATGACCGGGATGTCCGTGGCATTTACGACTGTCCGGGCTTTGTCGACCATCTGGGTCAGATTAACCATCCCGTCATCTGGCAGTCCATATTGACTTGCTGCGGTTGAGTAACTGCCTATGTATACAACCGGGAACCCTGCTTGCTCGACTAATCTCGCACTGACTGCGTCATAGACTCCGGGAACCATAAGATATTTTTCTTTTTGGATCAAGTCTTTCAATATTACTCTTCGTTCAGCGGCACTTTTTCTGGCTTCCTGTGCTTCACAGGGAATGACCAATCCAATGGCCATTACTAATGAAAACAATGCGATTAAAAAAGAAGACGCGAAACTCGATACTTTCATGGTTACCTCCTTTTTTAGATAATGAGGGTTTAATCTCCGTTAAACCAAGAAAAAGCCAGTTTCAATTCTTGGATCTGTTTGCTTCTGCTTCCTGAGCAACCCTAAATTAAAAAGCTTGATTGTTATATTCTTATCGCCGATCCATTCCTCCAATTCTTACAACGGTAAAGATCACCCCCTTTCTTGTGAGCTTGACATCCAACAGCCAATTGAGTATCAAACGCAACTGGTGCATAAATAGAATAATCAACTGTTGTTCGCGGTACTTTGGCGATATTTTGCTGTTTGGGCTTCCTTCTGGAGTTCTTCGAGGGCAAACCGATAAATCTCGTCCACGTTCTCGCACGAACGATTCGTCTTCCTCGTTCCCATCTCGATAGAAGCCTGATGTCCGATCGCCTCCTTATCGCTGCCTGACGACACAAACAGGATCAGCCTTTGGGCCTTACGTGAACCTCGTTATACAATCTTCTTCGCTATCGACCATCCATTTTTATCTGTCTTAACACCCCTGCAGGCGGAATGATATTCGAATTCGAAAATAATCCTGCCCTGATTGGGTTCATCTTGCTTGACCCTGTAACCCCGGATTGACCCTCCGTAGAAAGACGGCTCGGAGCGCTTTTTGTGAAAATAAATATGTCCCCCGATGAGCTTTTTGGCTTTGTCTTCATCCAGTTTCCACCAAATGATAAGAACTTGCTTTAGGATGAGTCGAATATATAATAAAGGGAGTAGTATGTCAAGAAAGAAAATCCCCAAGATATGGGGTATTTTCTCAAGCCCTCCGGGGGAGAACCTGATAGGAAGCTTTTGTAGTGGGATAAGGGGAACCCAAGACAGGAGTTCCGGCCTTCTTAGCCGGTAAATTTGGAGTTTTAGCCCTTGCAATAGGCAGACCACCCCTGTCCCCTATCCGCCCGAATAAGATCAATAGCTCCATCAGCTTAGATAGGAATCGATCGGGTAATCAGGGTCGGCGTAGAAGGAGCCAGTTCTGCACCCTGCCACTGAAATCTGATTCCAAGCTCGACTTCGGATAAAACCCCACGAAACTCTAGGACATCTTCACCTTGCCCAACATACCATCGCAATTGTAATAATTAGGGCACCGACTATAAATCTATACAGAGTCCCAGGAAGAAGAACCCCAAAGAGATGATGAGTTCAAGATTAGCTCCTGGGATTTGTATAACCTTACGCCGACTTACAGCCGGAGACTAAAATCCTTGTGGTCTCGTCTTTTTGAGCCGCCTGGCTATCTTGAGTAGCACTAAAACACTCCAGTCCGAATTTCTTGCCGGAGAAAAAAAGATTAAGATTCCATGAAAGAAAATTCCAAGACGAGGTATTTTTATGGTACAAACGGTCTGCTACACAATCTCACCGCTTGTTTACACTCGAATGCTGCCATGGAATAAACAGAGGGGAATCATTTCTAACCTGGTGGCGACAAAACAATCAGAACCCAGTCTCTTCGTCAAAAGCCAAACGACAATCCAATCATCGCTCCGTGCTTTGATGGTAAGATATAGAAATACAATCTGTTGTCCTCGGGAAGTCCCATAAAGGCATCATGGATAAAAACACTAAGAAAATGCCCAAGTGCAGCGCCCGCGAGCACATCGGATGGAAAATGTTTCTCTGCCTCCACTCGTGCCCAGCCAACACCCGTAGCAAGGAGAATATTTCCTATTTGCAGAGTCATCCTCATGTTCTCTGACATTCTAAGCGAGGTCAGATTTCGATTGGCAAGTGTGGCACTAGAGAAGGCAGCTGAGGCATGGCCTGAGGGGAAGCTGCTGCGGCTGCCGTTAGGGCGGGTACGCCCAGTAGTACCATTTAACAATCCCGTTACTCCTGCAGTCGCTAATTCAGCCCCTAATTCGACGCTGAGCCCTTTGGCTTTGGAATAGGCCCAATCCTTGGGGTTGTCGCTGCTTGGAGCCGCAAGGGCTGTTGCGAAAGTCTCTGCTTCGAGCGCACAAAGGAGATAGTCACTGGCTTGCTTTGCACTATCCTTGGATCCGAAGACGGGGGTATGACTGCTTGCCCAGTCTGAAACTTTATGATCAGCATGACTCATACCAAAAACAACGGCTCCAGCCGCAGGAATTAAGGTTTGCAAATCGAAGAATGCATGATATGCTGCATCAGGGATTTTCTTAAGATCGACCGGGTAGATCGCATCCTGGCCCCATCCCCGGCCATTTTGTAAGGTTCCGCACCCTGTAAATGAAAATGAGACGAATGTTATGATTAGGACAACCATTAGGTTCGAACGCTTCAGGCCATAGTACAAAGACACCTTAGTAACCTCCTTTCCCCACAATGAGTCGGTTAGCCTGTTGCCTTCGAGCTTACCAACGACATTTCAACAAGTAAATGGGGTTAGACTCAAAATATGACAGCTTTGAAATTCATCTGAGGCAGGAATCAATCTTCTCAAATTCTCCCTCTTTTGATCCAAAATCTGCTCGAAAACACTGGTTTTAGGAAAGAACACGGGGAACAAAGCATTGATCCGATTGATCCGAAGAGGTTCAAGTGGTTCTGACAATCGGGTAACAGGAAAAGGTCATCTACATCCGGATTCTCAAACTTTAGATCAGGAGAAAAGAGATCATCGTCTGCCAAAT
>JBGOXG010000276.1:0-2624 GCA_041479025.1 Anaerolineae bacterium | reverse complement strand
CAAAAATGCTATCGTTTCCTACGTCAAGATGATCGTAAAGTCTGGCACTAGCCTAACGGTGGTCTCGGATGATGTTCGTAAAGTTTAGCACTATCCGAGAAAAAGACTTGGATGATACTCGTAAAGTATGGCACTACTCTTACTAGAAAACAGTCATTTTTCTTAGCCGAGAGATTCCACGGCATAGAGGTATTGGTACTGTTCGATTCTACCCAACGTATCCGGGAGCGCAGGTAGATCAACTTAATGTAAAGACAGTTACATTAAGTGAATCTACTTGCGCTCCTCAATGTGCTGGGATGGGGCGAGAAGCGTCCGGTGCTGGTGACAAGCACTTTTATGCCTTGTGGAAACAAGTGAAAGCTCCTGGGGGAAGACGTATTGGCCGATACACCCCTTTCGATCAGCTGCGTGACTTGCTCATCCGGCTGAGCGAATCATGGTCGAACTTCTGTGCCTTCTACACCGATCCAGCCATTCCATGACCAACAATGGCACAGAGTAGATGATTGGACGCACGAAAATGCACGACCGTATTTTGAGGGGATACAAAACATGGCCAGGCATGCAGACTGGTCCGATGCAGGCAGGAAAAAAACCGACTGATTTCTAAACAACCACAGATTGATGCCTTGTCCCACCAATTTACAAAATTCAAAACTGATTTTAAGGGCCTGATCTTGAAAAAAGGCGGAATTATGATATAATAGTAATATGGTAAAGCCATTATACCAATTATTGAGGTTTATTCGTGAAAACCGATCTTAAAATAGAAACTGGTATTGAAACATTACATGTTAATCGTGCACGACTTTCTGAACAGGTCGCCGAGCAGATACAAAGCATGATTATCCAGGGCAAGATCAAGCAAGGTGATCGCTTGCCACCCGAGCGCGAACTAGCAGAACAACTTGGTGTTAGCCGGACGGTGATTCGGGAGTCCACTAAAGTACTCCAGGAGAGGGGCTTGGTGAAAGTTCTAACGGGAAGCGGCACCTATGCGACCCGAGTGGAATCAGAGAATGTATCTCAATCGATTGGCTTGTTCGTGCGCGGTAAAAAGCATACATTCCGTGATTTATTGGAGATCCGTAAAATGCTCGAGATAGAGGTTGCCGGCCTGGCGGCTGAGCGGGCGACGGAAGAAGACAACCTACAACTCACCGCCTGTATGCAAGATATGCGGAGGGCGCTCCCCGAGATTCGAATATCAAGTATTAAGTTGGAAGATTTCGCTCAAGCCGACCTACAATTTCATCAATACCTGGCAAAAGCCAGTAAAAATAGTTTACTGGGCATCCTCTTGGAACCGGTCTCAGATCTGCTTCTCGAGTTCAGACGCGAGGCCTCCTCTTTCTTTGGTGCACCGGAAAAGGCTGTTGCTTACCACCAGGCTATTCTTGAGTGCGTTTGCTCTCATGATAGCCGAAAATGCCGGGCAACCATGCGAGATCATATCTCCAATACCGAAGAGTTCTTAGATTTAATGACGGAAAATAAAGATGTCCCGAAGGATAACCTTTCAGGATAGTTCTAGTCGAAGGCGTTCGGTAACTCAAAAATCATCTTGTATCCAGACATTCTGAGGAGCGAAGCAACGAAGAAGCACCTATGAAAGAACAGCTTTCTCCTAGAAATGATTTTCTTTGCTCCCTAGTATCGCTCAGTATGAATATACAAAATTTAAACCAGTTGTTGTATTCAAATCAGTTCAGACATAGTTACCGACCGCCAAACCCATAAGTAGAGGAATCGATGACACAATCTGCCAGTGAGTTGTTTGAGTTTGCTCAACACTACCTGCCAGGTGGAGTATGCGCTTCCGCCCGCGCCAACGCTGCCATAGGGCGCCCGTTTTTTGTATCGCATGGCGATGGACCCTATGTCTACGACCTGGAAGGGCGCCAATATATCGATTTGTGTACATCGCATGGCGCTTCTCTCTTGGGACATAACAATCCGCATATCCGCGCCGCAGTCGCCCATGCTCTGGATCTGGGCACCCTCTGTTCTTATGAGACTGCTTATCACTCTGCTCTAGCCGAAAAAATCTCCAAATGTGTTCCCTGTGCTGAAATGGTACGCTTCGCCGGATCGGGCACCGAAACCATCATGCATGGCTTGCGGTTGGCGCGCTCCGTAACCGGGCGAGAAAAAGTAATCAAGTTCGAAGGGCATTTCCACGGCTATTCAGATGATCTGTATTTCAGTTCCGCACCGCCCATTGACCAGGCTGGCCCGCCCGTTAACCCGATGGCTTACCCCCAATCGGCTGGCATTCCTCGCCAATCTGCTGATCGGATGATCGTTGTTCCGTTCAACAACCCAGATGCTCTTGAACGGGCGTTTAAGGAACACGGGCATGAAACCGCTGCACTCATTCTTGAGCCGATCAATTACGACTCGGGCTGCATCATCCCACAACCCGGCTTCATTCAGTTATGTCGGCAACTATGTGATCGTTACGGTGTGTTGCTTTTTTTCGATGAAGTCCTGACAGCTTTCCGAGTCGCCTTAGGGGGAGCACAGGAACTTTTCGGTGTAACGCCGGATTTGTGCGTCCTGGGCAAAGCAATTGGGGCTGGTATGCCAATCAGCGCTTTAGCTGGAAAGCGCAAAATTAT
>JBGOXG010000245.1:0-3144 GCA_041479025.1 Anaerolineae bacterium | reverse complement strand
TCCCCATTCACCTTTTTAGATCTCCATATGCCATAATTCCTGTAAAACCACAATTCGTTCCCGCCCGGACTAATGGCTGGCCATCCTTCACCGTCTTGCGTATTGACTGTGGATACATTGACAGGTTCCTGCCATTCTCCATTCACTTTGCGGGACACCCAGATATCGAGGCCCCCTTTTCCACCTGGCCTATCAGAGCCGAAATAGAGTTCGTTTCCGTCGCTTGTGATATGCAACTCTCCCACTTGGTAGGCGGGAGTAAAGTCTGCATTTTTCCAGTTCAACCACTCTCCATTTCGATACTCAGCCGTGAACCAGTGCACACCGCTATAGCCTTCTCTGGCACTGCAAAACCACATGACATCACCAAGAACGAACGCGCAGCCATCGCCCGCGAGCTTGCCCGGATCCTGCAGGAATATTCTTTCCGGTTCTCCCCATTTCCCATCCACTTTTCGGGAAACATAGATACCGGTTACGCCATCGAGAATTTGTTTCTCTGCAGGGACATTAACATCCGGTGTGAAGAAGAAATACAACGTGTTGCCATCGGGCATTATGAAAGGGGAATCTTCCGCGCCAGCCGTATTGACCAGCCCTGGCACTGGAACCGGTTTTTCATAGTCATCAGAATAGACTTCAGGAGGGTGGTCATCCGTTTCGGGAATTACTTTGACGGCATCAGTTGGTATTTTCGTTTTCCTGTCAATGACCTTGTTCTCGGCTGTGCTTATGGTCTGTTGCCCACAACTACTGATTACTATCAGGAAGATCATCAAATAGAATATAAGATGTATTCTTCGAAGCATTTTCATTGGATTACTCTCCTGACTTCCCTGGATCAGCCTCCGGGCTAACTGAGTTTACTTGGAAATTGCCAGAGCCGTGTAGTTGACCCGGTTGGCTGCAAGCAATGGTTGGGCTGCCGCTGGGATGATCCACTCCGCCCCGTAGTCGTGCTCTTGCCGGTGCTGGGTTAGGGAGACTCAGGCACCAACACGATGTCAAACGTTCCTTCCGCTTGTCCATTCGGGTGATAGCTATTTTGCGCCAGGGTGCGGTAACCCGGAGCGGAAATACGCATGTGAATGTGCTCCGGGAGATCGCACTCAAAGCGATATCGACCGGCACTGTCGGCGAGGATCGTCGCCCGAGCTTCGTCCGGATGGCCTTGGTCAAGATATTCGGGCCAGAGTTCGAGCTGCGCGTTGGCAATCGGCGCGCAGTCGCGGCTCGAACGGACCACGCCAGTGAGCACATGCCCATGCCCCACGCTGGAGCGGATGGGTGCATTGGGTTTGTAGGAAGGACTTAAGCCATCATCAATGGTAGGGGTACAGGTCACGGCTGCCGCCCTTGTCGTGGCCGTCGGTGTGATTGGGCTGGGCGTAAGAGCCGCCATCTGGTTAGAAACATTAGGTGCGGCGAATTCGGTGGACAGTGATGAGCCGTCCCCGCAAGCGGCTAGCATGTTGACAAGTAAAAGCATCGTTAAGAGCGGCGTTAGTGACTTCATGAAAGCTCTCTTGATAAAGCAGTGGTGGACATTGAACAAGTTACACTGTTCATTCACTATGAGTTCCCCTACGGGATCCGGTAGGCGGCCCAACTAGTGTATATACGACCCGTATAATTGATTATAGACGGGTCCGTATCACATTCTGAATTTATATTTCATTATCCGGCAAACGATTCGGGTGATCCCTACGCATGGATAGCAAAGCTACGCGGTGGATGGCGCAGGGTCCCTGCCGGGTAAGGGCGGCGCGGTGCTGCGGTGTTTCTGGTTGTGGGAATGCTGTTCATCGGTAATCGTACTTCAACCTAATAAGGGGGTTCTTATTCTACGGCCAAAGGTGAGCCAAGCAATTCCATATCGTGGGCTCGCCACAATTCTGGATCTTGCGGTGGCATTGCGTTGGCTTTCGTTACTTCGCGAAAGAAAGATTCCATTTTGCCTGCGGGCATAAAGGCAATCAGGATGCTGCCGCGTGTGCCACCTGTATATGCCCACACGTGAGGCACTTTACGCGGCGCAAGTAACGAATCGCCAGGTTTCAGCCTAAACTTTTCTTGTCCCACCTCGAATATGAACTCACCTTCAACAGCGTAGAACCACTCGTCCTGGTTGTAATGCAAGTGTCGCGCAGGACCCCCTTTCTCTCGAAAAGTGTTCTCAATGATGAAAATACCATTACCATCCTGCGTAGTCACCTTGAAGTTAATGGAACTAATACCGAGCCCGCGATACTCCCCGAATCGGTCTTCACCAGCGGCAACCAGGAGTGCGGGCGGAAGATTAGCCTGGGTTTGAAGAGATTTGTCCACAATAAACCTTTCTATTTGATTGCTATGGGTTTGATAGAAGCCGACCAACGGTTTGCGAGTGGCCACGCATCGGTCAAGGTGACCGTCACTTTTATCATCATTTCCAAATCAGTGAAATTCGTTTATGCTTCTGCAACCAGAAACGCCAGTTCGGTTTGCCACTTCTTTGGGTCTGGTTCTTTCTCTGGATCGGTGAGGTAAAACTCGATGCGACCACCCCACCACTCCACGTTATCTATTGTTGATGTTTGCCAGACGAGGTTGTTCTCTTTCGCCCATTCCAGAAGCGCAACAGTTGCTTTAAAGAGGCCTTTCCCTTTGTAAGGTCCGGTATACAAGAGCGTGGCGTACTGGCCTGCCGGGAAAACTCCCGCGGTGATGCGGTCATTGCCAGACGTGGCGTTTGCAACCGGAACGCCCACCTCGATGTCAAGCTTTTTGTCCATGTCGGTTGTGAGATAACGGATAAAAGGTGCACCGGCTGGTGCGATCCCCTGACTTCCCAACCAGGCAAACACTTCGCCCCACAACGGCCCCAGCACTTTTCCAAATGGTATCGCCACCTGCGTTCGAATCGCTGCGAAGTGCTGTTTATCGCGATGTTCCAGTTTCGGTTTCGTTATCATGAGTCATTCTCCTTGAGCGTGTTAGACGTGATGGATCTGTATAAAGTTGCCGCAAGTATCGTCAAATACAGCTTCAGTTCCCCATTCCGTTTTTGTTGGTCCCTTGCTAAACACCACGCCCAGATTTTTCAGCCTTTCATACTCTTTTTGAACATCATCAACACCCATTACGATTGCAGGGAGTCCCTGT
>JBGOXG010000069.1:0-10876 GCA_041479025.1 Anaerolineae bacterium | reverse complement strand
TGTATTTCTTCAATTCGTTCAAAAACAGTTTGACATCTTTCTTGCTCAAGTTACATTCGGGCGCCGGGCAGGTTTCAATTTGAATTCGGCAAGGTTGCAGCTCGGCTTACCACTCAACTTTTTGGCTCGCCCCAATGGTGGCTTATCTTGACTGGTTTCGGTTACAATTTCTCTCGGCATGGTTTTCTTCCTCTCCTTTTCACTTGGCGGTGATTGGAGAAAGATACCATGCTTTTTTCTCAGGTTACCCTGTTTTTTTACCTTCAACCTTGCGCTGTAATATTAGTATATGAATACCTCATATTCGGTCTCCGTAATCTTGTCGCAGTTGAAAGGTTGGCCTTCGTCTTGGTGACAGAATGAATGTGAATGATGTCCTGTGCAAAACATTCTCGATGCTCCTAATTGCAATTTGTATGGGTGTAGGAATCCGGATTGCCAAAAAGCGCGGCTGGAGTCAGGCATTGGGTTGCATTGGCGGTGCAGTGATTGGTTTCTTGGTCGCTGTTCTTGTGATAGCCGCACTGACACTCGTCGGAAATCTTTAGACTATCCACCTGCCGACTGCACTCACCTGCCCGGAGAACCATTAGCCCACTCAAAAACAGGCAGGTAAAGATACTTAATAGCGACACCTGTATCCCCCTTGCTTCCCAAGCATGAAATAGATTAAGGCCAGCAAATTTGCTGGCCTTGTTTTTTTTACAGTCTCCACTCGTCAGCAGTGGAAGCCCGCCGGTGAGCGTTCTTAGTGTCCACCTTTGCCAATTAAAGATAGTGCCTGACCATATCCAGAGAAATATCGTGTTTAGACACCCCCCGATTCTTTGATGCAGGTTTCTAAAATTTATCACCCGGCCAGTAATCTTTTTTTTGTTTATCTACATGTGGCATTTCTGTAGGGTAATTCAATCCACCTCTAGTTTCAATTCTACTAAATAATGGATTTTTAATATTCTCCTTTCTTTTCTCTTGTAAGAACGTGCGAATATCATTTTCTAATGTCCGCCCCATATCCCCTAGCTTCGAGACCTGGTTTATGAGTTTCTCTAAATCATCAAAATACTTTTCCCGCATATCTTTCCAGGGAAACCTAGCGCTAAAATATTTACCATTAATAATATACATTTTGGTATCTAATTTCTTTTTCAATTTCTCAAATCGTCTTTGGTATATACTCAACTTATAAGAGTTGAAAGCTTTGGATAATAGATTAGGGGGCATTATCTTACCTCCCAGTTATATATATTCCGGTTAGCGTGAATAATAAAAGGACAAACCCAACAATGTAAGTTTGTAAACCGTATGCAAGGAACCTGGCTTTTTTGTTGTTCAAAATAAAATTTCTCTCTGTTGCAACAACATAATGCGAAATTATAGCGCTGATTAATTCGTCTTCTTTATCTATCTGTGATGCTTCAGCTGCAAAATCGATGGGACTGCACAATCGTTCAAATGACCTAACTTTTACGACAAGCATAGTGAATATGAGGGAAACAAGTATTAATATTAATGAAATTCCAACACCTACAAACCACAAAACTCGATTTGTGTTATTCGCTGATATTAACAAACTATTCGGATTTGGAGAAATCCACCCTAATAAGCCAACCAAGAATGTAAACGCAAAAGTAATAACAACCAAATATGTATTTGTAACAGAATTCAATTTTTCATTCCGCTGGTTTTCTTGCTCATACAGATATTTGAAGTAATCCTGTAGTCGAACAAGGTTGTTTAGGTCACCTTTTTTCTTCGTTTTTTCCATAGAATGCACACTTATTTCTTGAGACATGTTTTATCCTGTAAATCTATTATTGCACAGATTGAACTAATCGATACTCTGGATATTCAGAAAATGGAAAAGAAAATGATATGTTTGAGCGATGACCCGTGCAAATATGTTCATGGTAAAATGGGCATCAGCCTCCTGAATCTGCGGAGCGCATAACGTCAAGTATTACGGTTACAGTATGGGAGTCGCCAAGTGGTAAGGCATCAGCCTTCCAAGCTGATATTCGCGGGTTCGAATCCCGTCTCCCGCTCCTCTGGCGGTCAGCAGTCGGCGCTTAACCTGATGGCTGGCTGTTGACCGCAAATGATTCATGGGGCCCGTGGCTCAGCGGTTAGAGCAGGCGACTCATAATCGCTTGGTCGCTGGTTCGAATCCAGCCGGGCCCACTTTTTATATATGTTTTAATGCGCAACTAATCATTTTAGTTGTCTTTGTTTTCCCTAAGCGATCAAATAAATATAACAGACTCCTTATGGATACAACGACTCTTTTGTAGGCAATAACAACTATTGTTGCTATATTGGGATTACTTATAGTGGGGGCTAGGAAAGTTCGTGAACGTAAAGTAGAGAAAGATCTTGAAGTGTATAAGAAAATTTTAGAGTTGTTGCCTAGTGATAGCTACACAATTTCTTATTTAAGAAAAAATGACTTCGGTGGGAGAATTGAACGTCAATTCTCCCAAGAAATTGATAAAATTTGTGATCATCGTGATAGACCTGAATTTTTCTTTATAAACAAGGATTTAGAAAAATTAAGAGTTAAACTATTTAAGGAATTTTATTTGTTTAATCTTCGAATAATGGAAAAATGCTTTGTATGTAAGGACGATGATCGCTATTACAAATACTCCCAGTATA
Source organism: Anaerolineae bacterium (assembly GCA_041479025.1). GTDB lineage: Bacteria > Chloroflexota > Anaerolineae > Anaerolineales > Villigracilaceae > JBGPQJ01. The sequence goes on along the minus strand of JBGOXG010000069.1, from coordinate 8,221 downwards.
TGATGCATCCCGTAATAGATTGAGTGAGCTTATAGGCCGGGGACGAGATTGGACAGATCTTTCAGCTGAAGAAAAAAGCGCAATCTCAGACGAAGTAACAAAAACAATCTATGATGAAGAATCACTTAACCGCAAAAAAATCGCCGACGAACTAAATGAGATGGCTAATCAAATAGTTAAAACTTATGATGGATTAATTCGCGAAGCTCATAAGCGCCTATAATTATATTAATAGACAATATAGGACAAAGATACAAATCTCTTTTTACCTTCGAGGATTAACTTCCTGACTTAAGTCGTTTTCTTCAAGTTGAGCAATAGCTTGCTTAAGTAGTAAGGTTAATATTTTAGTATCAAATTTGTCATTCGAACGATTGATTAACTACTAGTTATGATCCTTCCTGCTTCCTCCTCTCGTTCCTCCCGTCCGCTAACCATTGGGATGTTGACCGCTAGGCTCAACGGACCCACTGAAATCAACCTCTGGCATGGGGTTGCAGACCGAGCTCTAGAACGGAATGTAAATCTGATCTGCTTTTCTGGGGGAATCCCTCACTGGCCGCAGCAATACGAAGCCCAGAAAAACATCCTTTTTAATATCGCTGGTCAGGAAAATGCCGATGGTCTGCTGATTTGGGCTAACATTTTCAGCCACACCCTTGATCGAAGTAGCCTTGAAGCCTTCTGCTTGCGCTATGCGCCTCTTCCAATAATCAGTATGGGGATGGTTCTTCCCTCCATTCCTAGTATCCAGATCGACATGCGGGAAGGGATGCGCAAATTGCTGTCCCATCTGATCGAAGAACATGGAAGGCGAAAGATTGCGTTTCTTCGCGGTCTGGAAGTCAGTCAGGACGCTGAACAAAGGTATCAGGCTTACCTTGAAACACTCAATCAATACGGTCTTCCACTCGATCCCTGCCTGATCATTCCTGGTGATTTCCGCAGGTATTCAGGGACAGCCGCCGTTAAACAGCTGATGGACACTCGCCGGATGGAGTTTGATGCTTTGGTCTCAGCCAACGATAATATGGCGATCGGTGCCATGCAGGCTTTACAGGCACAAGGAATCCATATCCCGGATGATGTGATTGTGGCGGGTTTCGATGATATCGAGGAAACGCGAGCGATCTCTCCTTCGCTTACTACCGTTCGGGCTCCTTGGCATTTGTTGGGTAGCAGAAGCGTCGATCTGGTTTTGTCGAAGCTGGCGGATGAGGTGGTCCCCGAGCAAATCCTTCTGGAGGCAGAAATCATCTGCCGGCAATCCTGTGGATGCCAGCAGATGGTGATTGATAACCATCAAACGGACGCGGTCGATCATCGCCCGGCCTCGGCCGCAAAGATCAAGTACCAGCCTGCCGCCTCTTCAAAGCACATCGACCTGCGCGGCGACCTTGACCAAATCCTCTCCACCCTTACCCCCATCCAAGGGCTGGAAGCTGGGTTGGCGAAGAAGCTCGGTGACGATTTCCTCACCGATATCCAATCGAAAAAGAAAGCTTCAAGTTCATTCATCCAAACATTGGCAGGGATCCTTTCCGCCATCCCCACCGGGACGGAAATCCTCGAATGGCTGGACGTACTCAATTTCTTTTGCACGAAGATCAATACCTTATTCCAATCAAAAGATGATGTCGTCAAAGCACACAGTCTATTGGAGAACGGATATGCGCTGGTCGGAGAGATGGCCCATCGCCGGCAGCTCTATCAGCGCTTGGAGGCTATAGAGCAGACCAACCGCTTGAACCGCATCGTCCAGACGATGGTGACCATGTATGAGATTGAAACCTTGATGAAGCTGCTTGCCCAGGAGCTTCCGGGATTGGGCATCCAGAGCTGTTTCCTTTCCCTTTACGATGAGAAGGGAGAGACTCCTGCGTGGTCACGCTTGATTCTCGCATTTCTCGGCAAGGAGCGCCTGCCCCTGGATAACGGCGGAATCCGCTTTCCGACCCGGCAGCTGGTGCCCCAGAGCATGCTCCCGGAGGACCGCCGGACTGCCTTCGACGTTGAAGCCTTGTACTTTCAGGAGGAACAAATCGGTTTCGTGCTATTTGAGATCGGCCCGCGTGACGGGGATGTATACACCACGCTCCGAGGGCACTTGAGCAGCGCACTGAAGAGCGCCGAACTCGTCCAGGTGGCACTTGAGGCGGAGGCGAAAGCGATAAAAAGCGACCAGCTAAAAACCCATCTGCTAGCCAACGTCAGTCACGAGCTACGAACACCGCTAAATATTATTTTAGGCCTCAGCCAGATTGCTCTTTCCTCCCCCAACCCCTACGGGATCGAACTTCCCTCCCAGCTCACCAAAGACCTTGGGTATATATACGACAGCGGAGAGCACCTGATCCGTCTGATTAATGACCTGCTGGATATGTCGCGGGCGGAGATCGGCGAATTGGACCTTTGCTTTGAACCGGTTTCACCGAGCACTCTTTTGAAAGAAGTGTATGAGACCTTCAAGAAGACTTCCACCAATAAACAGAAGAACGTTGAACTGTTTCTGGAGGTCCCGGATCATCTCCCCATTCTTCACGCCGACCCGGTCCGCCTGCGCCAGATCCTGATGAATTTGTTGAGTAACGCATTTAAGTTCACCCAGCAGGGAAAGATTATTCTGGGAGCCGAGGTGCAGCTTCCCCACATCCATTTCTGGGTTGCCGATACCGGTCCAGGGATTACCCCGGAATTGCAGGAGCGGATCTTTGAGCCCTTTGTCAAAGCCGATCCCCCGGGGCATCGTCGGGAGGGGATTGGGCTGGGGTTGAGCATCACGCGCCGGCTGGTGGCACTCCACGGCGGTTCGATCACGCTGGACAGTCTACCCGAGCACGGATCTACTTTCCATGTCTATATACCTCTTCCGGGTTTAGACTACGCCTCCGCCAAGGAAGTCAATCCGGAGGGAGCACAGCCGATTTTATTGTGGCTCTCCAGCAATAAGGAGGCAGCCCAGGCCATACTAAATATCTGTCAAAAGAACGGCCTCAAACCGTACTGGTTGGAGAATATCGACGATATTGAACTGAGCCTTCAGCATGGAAAACCGGTTGCGCTGGCCTGGGACCTGGAAAATGTCCGGCCGGGGGATTGGTCCATCGTTCAAAAACTGCGCAGCTACTCCCAATACTGCCAGCTGCCTCTGCTCATCATCCACGAAAATATCAGCGGGATGCTCTCCGGAGGGAGCAGGTTGACCAATGTCCTGCTCAAGCCGGCGGGGAAACAGATGTTGCAGCACGTTTTAAACCTGCTCCCGCAGGCGGTGCAGCGTGGTGAAATCTGGATCATCGACGACGACCCTCAAGCCCTGAAATATTACCAGGAGTTGATCAGCTCATCCCTTTCCGAATTCCTGGTACGGGCAATCCGCGGCGGGAGGGAGGCGCTCAGGCTGCTCGAAGAAGAAACCCCAGACCTGGTCCTGCTGGACTTGATGATGCCGGATATCGATGGCTTCCAGGTTCTTGAGCACCTGCGCAGCAACGTGAAAACTGCATTGATACCGGTGATCATCATCACTGGGAAAATTCTTTCCTATGAAGACGTAAAACGTCTTGACGCTCCCAAAGTGATGCTGCAGACCAAGGGGGTCTTGTCTGACCTTGAAAGCGTAGCAGAAATCCAGCGTGTGCTGACCGCTAGCAGCGCGCTTCCTCAACCTACCAGCATGCTGGTCAAACAGGCTTCGGCTTTTATCCAGCAGAATTACACCCGTTCATTTTCTTTGGAAGAGCTTTCTAAGAAAATCGGGGTAAGCAAGAGTTACCTGAGTCGGATCTTCAAGATGGATACGGGAATTTCCCTCTGGGATTACCTGAACCGTTACCGTGTTCAAAAAGCAAAAGAACTCCTTCTTCTAACCGATGAAAGCATCACCGCGATTGCTGCTGATGTCGGCTACGAGGATGTGGGTTATTTCGGTCGGGTGTTCCACGAAATCGAGGGGGCTTCACCACGAGCATACCGACAGCAAGCCCGAGCATCCACGGCTGCCTGAATCCTTCCAACAACATAATCCCGATTAATCATAATTCTCTCCAAGACTTGCACATCATCATATGTTACTCTGTAGAAGCAAATAATATATATCCAACTACATAATGTGAGTTGAAATTGAGGAAAAGGTGAATGACGACTTTCACTTTGAAGAATGACAACCTCGTTCTGGAATTTAACCGCGCTAATGGCGCACTAGTCAGCCTGAGTGCAGTTCGCACAGACTGGAAGATCCTCGACCGGCCTCAGCTGGGGCTTTCGTTCCGCCTGCTGCTGCCGCTTTCGGAAGAACGGCGCAATAACCCGGTCTACGGTGAAAAACAGGCACTCAGCACCCTGGAAGTCACCCCGGGCGGACGCTGCGCGACCTTCGGTTGGGATGGCATTACTTCGGAGTACGGTGGCAAGCACGATATCAAGCTGACCCTGAATGTCACCCTCGGCGACCGTCAGGCAGTATTCGCCATGACCGTGGAGAACCATTCCGGATTTGTGGTTGAAAATGTCTACTCTCCATATCTCGGCGATGTAGCTCATCCTCAGGATGAATCCTGGTTCAAGACCTTTATCTACACTTACGCTTCCGCACAAGAATGGCGCCTATGGCCGCAGTACGACAACCTACGAGGGGGAGCTGGTGTTGATAATCCGACCCAATTGCATAATTGGTATCCATTTATTGGCGCACCCATGTCTCCCTTCTTTCTAATGCGCGGTGAGAAGCAAGGTCTATACGCCGGGGTTGTTAGTCCAAGTAGCGAGCTGGTGGCCTGGTTCACCGAGTTGCACCCAGGCTATGGCAGCTCAATTGATTCTCGCCCTCCTGAAGAATTGGCTATCTCGGAGAAAGATGTTTGCACGCGTTTTGCGGCAGTGCATGTTCCATATGTCCAACCCGGTGAGACCCGCTCTCTGACCCCGGTTGCATTAGAACCTTACCAAGGAGGATGGCAGCAAGGTGTAGATATCTATAAACGCTGGCGAAATACTTGGTTCCATTTACCCCAGGCGCCGGAATGGACAACCGAGCCGCATGCCTGGCAACAAATCCATATTAATTCCCCGGAAGACGAGTTACGCATCCGCTTCACCGATCTACCGAAGATCGGCGAAGATTGTGCAAAACATGGGGTCAAGGCGATCCAACTTGTCGGTTGGAACGAGGGCGGCCAGGACCAAAACAACCCTTCTCACAATCCTGACTCGCGCTTGGGAACCTGGAACGAGTTAAAAGAAGCCATCCAGAAGATCCGAGCCTTGGGAGTGAAGCTTATTCTTTTCTCCAAATTCACCTGGGCAGACAGGAGCACAGATTGGTTCCGCAAGGATTTAAAACGCCTGGCGATTAAGGACCCGTATGGTGATTATTATCTGTATCCAGGTTACCAATACCAGACCGCTACTCAACTCCTGGATATCAACACCAAGCGCCTGATCCCTATGTGCTTTTTGAGCGAGGAATATCTTAAACTTTGCGAAATAGAATTCAAGAAAACTGTGGAATTAGGAGCAGACGGTATCCTGTTCGACGAATGTCTTCATCACGGTCAGGCTTTTATGTGCTTTGACCCCCATCACGGGCATCGTTACGGCGCGATGGTGTATGCAAATGACTGCAAATTGATCCAGAATTTCAGCAAGATTGCGGACAAATTTCGCCCGGATTTTTTGTTTGCCGGGGAAGCTTGCTACGATTGGGAGTTTGAGGTCTATCAGCTCTCATATCACCGCAGTGAGAATAAACAGCACATCCCGCTGAGTCGCTATATGCAGCCGCATGTACAACTCATGACTGCTGTAAACGGCTTCAACGATCGCAACATGATCAACCAGTGCCTGATGTACCGCTATGTCATCAGCTACGAGCCGTACAATTTCAAGGGTCGGCTTGATGATTATCCACTAACCCTGGCTTACGGGAAACAGATGGATGCGCTGCGCACCGAGTTACGCGAATACTTCTGGGACGGCGAGTTCCGCGACACCCTTGGCGCAGCCGTTACCTGCGAAGGCAAAGTACACCATCCGTATGCTGTTTTCATCAATGCCAAATCAAACAAAGTCGGGTTGGTGATTTGCAACTACGAAGAGCATTTGCCAGTTACCGTGGTGGCCAAACAGGAAAACGGCATGGCATTCAGCCGGTACCGTCTGGTGGATGATTCTGATTGGAAACTGGTTGAAGGAGGAATCATCATTCCACCGCAATCAGCTGCGGTCGTTATTTAATCCATTGCGGTCAAGTTGGTTTGCATTATTGTGTCTAATTAATTCCTGAGCGACCCGCCCCAGATAGTGCTACATAATGTGGCACATGACAATCTATCTCTTAGAATATTATTTCCTAGTAGATGGGCCCCACAATGAGTCTAAATTGCTCAGGGTTTTTCTTACGGCTTGTAAGCCAGTTTAGTTAATTCGAAACAAACGCGTAGGTCATGATGATAGAGATACGACGATTAAACCTCGGAATAATCCCTTACCCGAAATTAGGCTCAAGCGCATTGATAATATAGTTCTGTTTGCAGAGCGGTTTCTTATTACAGTTCTTATATTCCCACCAGTTGGAAGGTACTGCCATGAGGTAGGTGTTCAGCGTACAGACCGTCGAAGTTAGTATTCATATACTCCGTCAGTGTCACCATTCCGGGCTCTTCAGACGTACCGTGATTCACGCGAATGACGGGATGCCCACATTCTTCAGCACGCTGAATTCCCGCCCAGTAGACCGAGCCATCATCACAAACGATCGAGCAGTCACAATTCATCTGCTGAAACGTGGGAATGTCACAACCGCATCCAGTCCCGACGCCGATTCGGGAAACCACCCGGGAGACGTCACCCGTAACCTGCACCAATGGCTCCCCGAGGCTTGCACATCTCCTGGCCACATGGTAGGCAAAGGATTCCAGAGGCACGGGATCGATGTCGTAGCGGTGCTGATACCCATCCGCGCCAACGGTCACTGGCTTGCTCCCCAAACCCAAAAAACCTGCCCAGGCCCATGGAATGCCAACATCAGGCCAGCGGTCCCAACAGTCGTGGTTACGAAGGATCACGAGCTCATGATCTTGTATGAAATTCAGTTTCTCCTGGATCCCAGCATCATTTGCCGGTCGCTCATCCCAATGATTCCAAAATGTCGGTTCGTGACAGACCAGCAGCCGCATATCCCGTTCTACCATGTGTCGAAGCACCTTGAAAGAGGGCATCCAAGTAACCAGACAACTCCCGACCTCCGCCTCGGCATCCCCCATAATGACACGGTCTACGGTCGTCTCGCGATTCACCCAGTCTGCACGCGATAAGAAATGCTCAAGAATATATTTGACTTTCATATTAGCATTTTATCACTCCAGTGCCATGCAGTGCATATCAGCAAGTTCCTAGCCGACGATGATTCATAGCTGCACTTCGAACTCCCCTTCCAATCCCTGTCTCGAATCTGGTGCAGTCCAAACTTTGAAAGCGTCCTGCTCGACAACATATTTCATATCAAGCCCGCTGAAGCCAATATCCCTTACAGGCACCTCTAATCTAACACGTTGTTCTTCTTTTGGATGAAGCGCAACACGCACAAACCCTTTCAATTCCTCGACCGGGCGGGTCACTGAAGTCACCTGATCCCGAACATAGAGCTGAACAATCTCAGTGCCTGCCCAATTGTTTCAAACAATAAAATCCAGATATACGATAATTCTCTCTAAGCCTCATTAGTTAATTTATGCTATTCTATATTGGCAGATTATAAAACTTCAGTCACGAATATGGGTTGATGAGGAGTGAACAAGCATATCTTCGGATGCGACTACGCCGCCATCGATACAGAAATCGAGCGCTTGCGTCCGCTGGTGGACCTTGGCGGGTACATCCCCTGCCCTGACCACCGCTTACCGATCGATACGCGCTGGGAAAATGTGCAGTATTATTGCGAGAGAATGCGGAAAGTCTTTGGTAAATAAAAATGGGGATAAAATCCGGATTTTCTTAAAAAGCAGACGACCACCAACCCCTCATCTGCTTTGGTGATCGTCTTGGCATCGTTCTATTAATCTTCCGCTAAATCCGGCTGAAAGGATGAAAGATCCTATGAACAAATTACGTTTTCCGAAAAATTTTGTGTGGGGCGCCGCCACCGCGGCTTATCAGATCGAGGGCGCCTGGAACGAAGATGGTAAAGGCGAATCCATATGGGATCGTTTCAGCCATACTCCCG
>JBGOXG010000280.1:0-2570 GCA_041479025.1 Anaerolineae bacterium | reverse complement strand
GCATTATTCAAAAGGATTGATAACCTCCAGTCCTTTTATCATTCTGAAATCAACTACATTTCTTGTGGCCAACTTCAGGTTGTTTAAAATTGCAGTTGCATGGGGAGAGAGGCAGATAAGCCACCCCTCCTTAGGAGCTCATAAAAATACGGGAAGTGCCCATAGTTTTTTCGGGTTTATATTTTATCACCTTCTCCGGCTAATTTGAGGACTGCGGCGCGTGTATGCGGGGCCAACCGGAAGCGCAGCGCTTGAAGTTGATCCAGAAGGGGGGCAACTGCTCCCACAAGACCGGCACGCTTGGCATCCAGCAGCAATCCCAATGTACCTGTCAAGCGGAAGCCAAGGGTTTCAGCAAGGCGTCGGGCAACGGCATCATCGACCACAACCAAAGCCTCGCGCATTTCCAGGGCCAGCATAAGTACTTCCGTCTCACCCGGGCCAAGGTTCGTTACCAATGGCACAGCTCTCTCACTAACCGGGCGATGAACTTCCACCCAGTTCAACCCGTTTAAATCAGGCAGATCTATACCAAAGGCTCGACCCTCCGCAAGTCCATCTACAACAGCTGGAGGAACGATTACACGACTGGCTAAAGCGGGCAAAATGTGCAGCAGCCGGAGTTGATGGAGATATTGAATTGGTGAGGTATTGCAGATGACTTCAGGCAAGACGCGCTTCCTTCTGAAGCTGCTCTTCTGTCAGACGAAAGGTGTCGACGCGATAATCTGCCAACCGGGACAAAAAGACCACCCGAGGTACGCCTGCTAACCGGGCTGCCGCGCCGGACGAAAGCTGTCCTAATTCAAAGAGTTTGGCAGCGGCTGCCATTCGTAAGGCCGAACCCGCCTCTTCTAATGGTACCTTCAAAGACAATAGGATCTCATCAGGAATATCAAGAGTGATTTGGCGCATGACCATTACCCTCCTGCAAACTCAAACTCTTTTGCTATTATTATATCCCCCGACTCAGAAACTGTCCAGCGCCATAGTAAGGAAAAGGGGACGGTTCTATTTATTATCTCTATACCAAACAATGGTTTTCTTCAATCCTTCTTCGAGGCTGACCAGTAAGTCCATGGGGACGTTGCTCAATTCCTTCACTTCTCATTTCTTAACGTAAGGCGTTAGGCGCAAGGGAGAACTGCCTCTTATCTTATCCCACCTTTTCTTTTAACAATAACACAAGGGGCATATTCAACACCGCTACCAGTTATCATTCTAATCCTTGGTAATCCGGGGTGACCAGGGTCATATCCTAGAGCAGCCAAAATGTCTGCCGGAAGTATTGTGGTTGTGGCACCAGTATCGAGAACTACAGGTAGATAGATTATCCATGAACCATCAGACGAGCTAACACCTACATCCAAAAATATCAATTTTTCATTACTGTCAAATCTGATAGTGGCCATTTATAAAAGAACCCCAACATCTTCAGGTATCTTCCCAGTAAAGATAATGGCCTTATTACCCTTAAAATCATTTAATTTTTTATGAATTTCCCCCCTATTTTTGCTATGAAACACTACCTCGCCGCCTTCTACTTTCGTTTCCGGTGAGATCTCAGGGTTCAAAATCAATACCCACTCATCCTTATAACTTTCCTTTATTTTTTTTGCTGATAGCTTTTCATCCATCTTCCCCCTCCATTTTTAAGCCCAGTTGCATTGGTCTAGTCTATTTGTCTCCCATGAAATGGCAGCTGTCAAGAAAAACGTAGATGCAGTGCAGGGACGTTCTTAACTTATTAACTTCATCCTAAGGGATTATTCTTCACAAATAATCTTTTTCCCTTTCTCCACATCCTTCGTCACCCCTGCGCCGCTCACAAAAATCACCTTGGGGTCAGGCTTGCAATATTGCAATTTATTAAAGCTTGAAAGCTTGAGTGTCTTGTCTTCACTTTTCACAAGATCGGTAGGGTAGTGGATGTCAAGGGTATTCGGCATATTCGGGGTCAAAGATAAAAAATACATTTTACGGTCCGGGGTCGGACCAAGCTAACACACTGATATTTATATTCATTAACCAAAATTCGGACCCATTTTCCACTTTAAAACGGCATTTTGGGCCGTCAAAATCGCTCTTTAAGCCGGCAATGTGGTTTTGGGGGACGCTGAAACGAAAGCCTTGGTGCCAAGCAACGGTAATTCGGTATTTCTTTGGTCTGTTTCGTCTATTCGGTCTATCTGGTTGATCTGGTTCGTTTGGTTTCTATGGCTTCTTTGGTTGGTTTGCCTAATTGATTTCGGGCCGCTTTAAACCAGTGTGACCTCATGAGCTGCAAAAACTTTGTAGTGATCGGATAGCCTGATTTAGAACCAATAACGGCATCTATTCCGCACCTCGGGCAAAGCGCTGTTTGACCGACACCATCCCGCTCATCCGTCCAATCCTTTGCTTCCGTTGGCGGAAAAATCGTCCCACAGTAAAAACACCCGCACCGTTCACTCGAAAGTATCTCGTCGCGGTGGCGTATCGAGTGCCTATGGGCATGCACATAATCTGGTGCTGTCATCCTCAATTTCTATGGTGTGGAAACCGGGGTCGGGCCAAGCTATCTGCTTGAT
>JBGOXG010000253.1:0-2970 GCA_041479025.1 Anaerolineae bacterium | reverse complement strand
ATCACAACCCATAAGGATGTGGTGCTGGCGCGTTATCAGCCCATATTCTCGCCAAGTCACATCCCAGCATTGACCCTCGCTGATTTTGATTCTTTCCTGCTCTTAAAAAACAACCATCACTGGGACAACCTGCATCGGGTTGGTAAATTTATGACAGAAGACATGGATTTATTGCGCGAAGCATTGACCATCCTCGTGGACGAAAGCCGCCCTGTCCGTGATCGCCTGAATGAACTGCGTCCAGAACGCTATTGGAGCAAGCACAGTAAAGTTTCGCATTTGGGCATGCCCGTATTGACCGCCATCTTGCAGGTGAATCATCCTGACCTTTATGGTGTCTGGAATAACACTTCGGATGCCGGATTAAAAAAAGTGCGCTTGTGGAAAATAGGATGGGAAAAAGGATCGGGCGGAGATGTTTATCGGGAGATGAACGCCATCTATCAGCAATTAGTCAAAACGCTTGAGGTTGATCTGTGGACTCTCGACGCGCTATGGTGGATATTAATGAAATGACTACCCATCCAGCCTGCAAAGCCCCGGTTTGAGGCGCGGCAAGTACAAATGTCCGCACCGAGGGCGGCGCCAGGATAAAAAAATATTGCGGAACTGCCTGGGTAACACCGACTTTGCCTGAAAGCATCAATGAAGAAGGTGGTTATGTCAACGGAAGCGAAAAAACGGGTCGTGACAGCCATCATCGTGCTTGCATTGTTGCTTATATTGACGATTGTTATTCTAATGCTGCTGGGTCCTTTGATTGGGAATGTTTTCACAGATATTCAAGGAAGTCTGAACAACCACAATGCTACAAGTGAAGCGTCGGTTCGAATAACGCCAACTTATCCGCCACTACCAACAGCGACGATTCTGGACCCTGTTCAGGAACAACTGGCGCAAATCGATGAGAACCTGCGCCAATTCTTGAGCGCCAGTATTGTTTTCAACACACCTGAAACGATGCAATTAAACGAGACGGTTACGATAGAATTGCTGTTGAACCCGTCCCTATCTGAAGAAGAAATGGAATTGCTGATGACCACGCCATCGTCGGGGAAAGAATCGGAGGGTCAGGTTACCGTAACCGGTCCGGTTGTCACGGAAACGATAGAGATCACACCGCGCATGAAGGCAAAACTCCTGGCCCAGGATCCAGATGCCTTTATCATCCAGGCTATCCACAGCGATGCAGAACAGGTCATCAGCGGAACAGAGACGACCGAATGGTCATGGTTGGTCACGGCGAAAACTGGCGGGTCACAGACGCTGACGCTCATCATCTACCGGTTGGTAAAATTCGAAGGGCAGGAATACTGGCGGGAAGTGGAAACATACCGGGCCGACATCAATGTCGACATCACTTTCGGCCAGCGGCTGAAGTCACTCGACTGGAAATGGATCGTCGGCATCCTCGTCACCGCTTTGCTCATTCCCTTTTTCTGGCGATGGTACGATCGGCGGAAAAAAACACCCTAGGCCAGACACCTCGCTGAAATGCGTGTCACCCTGCTCGTCTAACGCGGTGCCGAGTGACTCCTGTACGCCATGAGGCATTCACTTCCGTGAAGCTGAACCGCTCAGGGAGTATACCGTCAGTTGTGAAAGCTCCTAATCCCCCACCAGCTCCTTCATCTAAAAGGAATTGTTCTCATCTCACGATGCGGTACGCCGATCACGTCCATCCCCTCCTTTTCCAAAGCCCGACAAAAAAATGGGTTGCCGGTGTGGCAGCTCACCATTCCCATCGTTATGTAACTTAGCCTCAGGGTACCACAATGATGGTGGCAGTCATACTCCTGTGAAAATTATAATGGTAGGCGAATGTGCCGGTATCATTAAAGGTGAAGGAAAAAGAGCCTCCCTGCTGGAGTGTGCTGCTGTCGAACGCGCCGTTAAGGCAATTGCCGTCCACGGGGAGGTGAGACTGGTCCGTATGGAAAAGTTGAGGCAAGCGGTGTTGAGGTCCGCGTTTGAGGGGAGGTTGTGAGACAGTATTATTTATTGACGTTCCCGAGATATGTCAACCAGGCAGCGATGATGGAAGCGAGAAAAGTCAACAGGGGTGTCAGCGCGGCGATGGACTTTGTAATTCCGTCCAGGCGTTTTTCCTTCTCGGTCTCATTCTGAAGACCAAGCTGCTGTCCAACAACCATATGGGCCAGGTTGCGCGCATAAGATGGTTTTTGAGAGCGCCAACCCATTTTCTGTGCAAGCCATTCACCAGGAAAACCACCCAAGAAAAGAAGCAGGCTGGAAGGGAGGAAATATAGTGAAAAAACTGCTGTCCAATCCACTTTATGACCGTTAAATAGAACAACGCCGGCAACTCCAATACTCACTAAAATCCCATATGCAGCGCCAAGGCCCAGCATATTTGCGAAAGTGCGTTCAGCAGACCAAACTCCAATCAATATACCTGCAAAGAATGGTGTAATAATAGAAAGTAACAAGACCCATTCTCTTGAATTTGGTGAAGCCCGATAATAAGCGTAGAGAGCAGTCGAAAAAATGAAGGAAATGATAAGCACAGCAACAAAGAATAAAGCTGGCTGCGACTGCGACCTGCCCCCGGGTTGATTGATAACAGGTTCGGGCGCATGCTGAAGAGATAGCAAAGCCTGCTCAATTTTTGTAAGGCGACCCTCCAGTTCGTCTACTCGCCGTGAAATAGGCGTATAGAAAGTCAGATCCCGATGGCAATACTTACATACAATCGCATTATCCTTGATCTCCTCAGCGCAATAGGGGCATTTCATAGTATTTTCCCTTTGTCTCTCATGGGCCAGCCATTTGTTGCCGGTCTAATCATCATTGTACAACAAGTTATGCCGATGTAGAAATGTAGGTTAAGCGGAAGCCACAATAGAAGTGATTGAAAAGTTCTGTCAGATTGGGTACACTTTAAGCATGACTACTCCTGCCTCCTCCACCATCGTCCAGCGGCTCTGGAATTACTGCAACGTTCTGCGT
>JBGOXG010000003.1:0-55612 GCA_041479025.1 Anaerolineae bacterium | reverse complement strand
TCTGAAGCTGAATTCATGTTAAATAAAGCGCTTGCTGAAAAGGGTCCCGATACGCCTGTTTCCTTCCCCAACACAGCGTATTATTTACCGACCATCTTTGGAATGACCGGCATCGCCGTAGAGAAACTTGGCCAGCTCAAGGACGTGCTCAGGCATGCCCGCGAGCTACTGCATCCACTACCGTCCGATCATCATTGGACGCCTTATTTAGGGGAAACACTGGACTCAGGCATGGCTACATTGTTCGCCGCAGAGACAATCGAAGCGGTCCGCTTCGCTTACGGCCTGCAACCTGAACCCAAGCCGGGATTCCAACTGGCGGGTGGAACGTCGTTTACCAGCCCGGATAACAATGGCGGCTCAGAAAAAGTCGATGCTTTGTCGGGTCACTTGAACGGTCCTATTGATGATATTCGTCTTCGCTCGTGGGGTATTCAACTTGTGGATGGACGCATGCCGGGTTTTGCAGCCATAGTCGGGTGCGCCAAGTCCAATGCGGTCGCGGTAAAACTCGTGCGCGAGTTGCAGAAACGAAACATCCTGACTTTCCTGAGCGGCAACGTCAATGGTCGATCGATCATTGATCAATTAGCAGAGGAAGGCGTAGAACTTGGCTATGACACTTATATTGTCCCATTTGGTACTGATACCATATCAGCGATCTATGCCCTCGGGTTTGCAACCCGCTCGGCATTGACCTTTGGCGGTTTGAAGGCGGGACAGGCGCGCGATATTCTCCTCTACAACAAGGAACGGGTGTTTGCTTTTGTGCTGGCCCTGGGCGAGGTGGACGACCTCAAATACGCGGCAGCGGCTGGCGCCATCAATTATGGATTCCCCGTCATCGCTGACACTGTCATCCCGGAAATCCTGCCAACCGGTGTGACGACCTATGAGCATGTCGTTTCCATGCCATTTGACAAAATCGACGGTGTGGATGACCTTGAAAAAGCAGAACAATTGGTGCAAAAATGCATCGAGGTACGCGGTGTCAAGATTAAGATGACCGAAGTACCGATCCCCGTTCCCTATGGTTCAGCCTTTGAAGGGGAAGTTGTCCGCAAAACCGATCTGAGGGTGGAATTCGGGGGCAAGCATTCGCGCTGTTTCGAATACCTTTATACCGCCCCGCTGGAAGAAGTCATCGACGGCAAAGTCGAAGTCATCGGGACTGATTTCTCCAATATTCCTGCCCAGGGTAACATGAACGTGGGTGTGCTGGTCAAGGTCGCCGGCCGGCAGATGCAAGCCGACTTCGAGCCGGTCCTGGAACGACAGATCCACTATTTCGTTAATGGTGCTTCAGGCATCCAGCACGTCGGTCAACGGGATATTGCCTGGATACGCATCTCCAACGCTGCGGCAGATAAGGGTTTCAACCTGGAACACATCGGAAAGATCCTGCACGCCCGCTTTCATGCTGATTTCGGCGCGATTGTGGACAAGGTACAGGTCACTGTCTACACCGAGTCAGAGCAGTTCAATGCATGGCTTGAAAAGGCGCGCGAGACTTATGACTTCCGAAACAAGCGTCTCGCAGATCTCACAGATGACAAGGTCGAAGAGTTTTATTCCTGCACCCTGTGCCAGTCGTTTGCCCCCAATCATGTGTGCGTGGTCAGCCCGCAGCGTCTGGGTTTATGCGGTGCTTACAACTGGCTGGACTGTAAAGCGTCATTCAATATCAATCCCACCGGCCCGAACCAGCCAATTAAGCTGGGTAAACAAATCGACGACCGCAAGGGTTACTGGCAGGGCACCAACGAATATGCGGCGATGGGCTCGCATGGCGTCGTCAACGAAGTCTCAATGTATTCCATTATGGAAAATCCCATGACCGCCTGCGGCTGTTTCGAGTGCATAGTCATGCTCATCCCTGAAGCCAACGGCGTGATGGTGTTGAGCCGCGAAGACACGTCGATGACCCCAGCCGGTATGACTTTCTCGACACTGGCAGGTATCGCCGGTGGCGGTCTACAAACCCCGGGCGTCATGGGAGTGGGAAAGTACTATCTAATCAGTCCGAAGTTTATTTCCGCTGACGGAGGCTTCAAACGGGTCGTATGGATGTCCTCGGTGCTAAAGGAAACAATGGCAGATGAATTCAAAGCTGTCGCTGAACGCGAAGGAGACCCCAACTTGATTGAAAAGATCGCTGATGAACGCAGCGTCTCGACCGTGGAGGAACTACTTGCCTGGCTTGAAGCGCACGAGCACCCCGCGATGGTGATGGAGGCGATGTTTTAAATCATTTAGCAGATTGGAGATTAGGAGCGTGATAAACTTCCAATCCCCAATCCGCTCGCAAAGGAAAGAGAGCATTCATCGCAAATTGAAATGTCCGAAGCTAAACTTGTCCGCGACTTGATGACTGTCGGTGTCCCGACCTGCAAGATTGATACCCCCATTGTAGATATTGCCCGCTTCATCCTAGAGCATCACGTCGAAGAGATGGTCGTGCTCGGGAATGAAGGTGAGGGCATGGGGGTCGTTGGTTACGAGGAATTGGTCAACACCTATGGACGGGACGACGCCAAATCCCTTGTCGCAGAAAATGTGATGCGCGAAGGACTCCCCGAATTACCCGCTGATATCTCGATAACGCTGGCAGCTCAGATGATGAAAGACAAAGGCGTCCGGGTCGCATATATGCTGCACAACTCTGCAGGCATCATCTACCCCGCAGCGTTAATCTCCTATAAACACATTGTCCGTCATCTGGCCGCAAAAGATGATACCGAATTAAAGGATCTAGGGCTCGCTGCAGAGCGAAAATCTCCCATCGACCAGTTCATCGAACGGAGAGACGAAGCAAGGAAAAGAGCTGGTCTGACCAAGTAATTCCTCAGGCCGTTGAGCAATAGAACCACGCTAAGGAATTTTCTGCGAATTGAATGATTATCAGGTGAATGGGAATTCCACACATAGCACATGGCACGTAATATATGACATTGAGAAGGAGAGACATTATGCCAGTTGAAATTCCAAAAGATAAGTGGACGGGGAAAACCTGGGAAATCACCCTCGGCGCTACCGTAGCAGAAGGTGGTACACGAACCAGGACCATCACTATCGGCGGCGATACGACGATGCCATTCATGCACTTCGAAACTCCAACACCGCATGCGCCTGTCATCGCAATTGAGATTAAGGATCGAAAACCGGAGGATTGGTCACCGCTTTTAGGTGAAGCCTGGGGCGACGCAATGAAAGACCCCGCTACCTGGGCCAAAGCCGCTGAATCCGCAGGTGCTGACCTGCTTGTGTTGTGGTTGACTCTCGATGATACAACCGATGACGCGGTCAAATCTGTCAAGGGAGTGCTCAACGCAACCGGACTCCCACTCGTTGTTTTTGGACCAGGGCAGGTCGAGAAAGACAACGAATTACTCGTTGCGGTGTCCGAAGCGACCAAAGGGGAGAAACTTGTCCTCGGCATCTGCGAGGACAAGAACTATCGAACGATAGTCGCCACTGCAATGGCAAACGGGCACCTCGTCAGCGCACGCACCCCTATGGATGTCAATCTCGCCAAGCAATTACACATCCTTATCAGCGATATGGGCATGACTCACGACCGCATCCTCATGGATCCGACCACCGGAGCACTAGGGTACGGGATCGAATACGGATACTCTGTAATGGAGCGTCTGCGACTGGCAGCCCTCCAGGGCGATGCCATGACCCAATCCCCGATGATTGTCACGCCCGGTTTTGAGACCTGGAAGACTAAAGAATCCAAAGTCGGCACGGGCGTCCCCGAAGCATGGGGCGACTGGAAAGAACGCGCCATCAATTGGGAGACACTTACCGCCACCGCTCTACTTGAATCGGGTGCGTCCATCGTCGTTTTACGGCACCCCGAGTCGGTCAAACGGGTGCGCATCGCCATCACAGAACTCATGACTGCTTAGGAGGACACCATGGCACTCTCAGGTATCCAAATATACAAACTGCTCCCGCAGACCAACTGTAAAGAATGTGGTTTTCCGACCTGCCTTGCCTTCGCAATGAAACTCGCTGCAAAACAAGTCGAACTCTCCGGTTGCCCTTATGTCAGCGAGGAGAGTAAAGTCCAGCTTGCTGAATCGTCCGCCCCACCCGTTAGGCTTGTCACACTCAAAGGCGTTGGCACAGAGGTGAAAGTTGGAAACGAAGTTTGTCTCTTCCGACACGAAAAGACCTTCTACAACAAGACTGGCATATTCGTACGGATGAAATCATCACAAGCGGATATCGCCGCTGCTGTCGCTAAAGTGGAGGCCTACAAAGTCGTGTACGTGGGGATGGAGTTCACGCTGGATGGATACGCAATTGAGGCGGATGATCCTGCGAAATTTGCAGATGCCGTCAAAGCCGTGCGGTCGGCAACCAAACGACCTTTGATCCTGATTTCCAAAGACCCGGGCGTTCTTTCGACTGGTGTTGCTGTGCTGTCCGGTGAAACTCCCCTACTGGTCGGGGCGGATGCCACTAACTGGGAGGGGATGGCAAACCTTGCAGCTCAGACAAAAGCAGCACTCGCAATCAGCGCGGATTCGCTTGACGGCCTGACTGACCTTTCTGAAAAGATAAAAGCCAAGGGTGTGGAGGATATCGTCCTTGACCCGGGCGGAAAAAATCTGTCGGAGTCGCTGGCCAGGTCAACACAAATCCGCAGATTAGCGCTCAAGAACTTCCGACCACTCGGATTTCCCATTATCACTTTTCCATGTAAAGCTGGAGATTCTGTGCGGGAGTCACTTCTGGCGACCCAATCAGTCGCCAAATATGCAGGCTTCGTGGTACTTGATAAATTCTCCCCTGAGCTTCTTTACGGGCTGCTCGTGCTTCGCGAAAATATCTATACCGATCCGCAGAAACCCATTCAGGTTACGCCAGGTCTATATGAAATCAACGCACCCAAGACGGATAGTCCCGTGCTGGTCACGACAAACTTCAGCATTACCTACTTTTCAGTAGCCAACGAAGTTGAGAGTTCTGGACTCCCGGCACGTCTATTGGTCGTGGATGCGGATGGAATGTCAGTGCTGACAGCCTGGGCGGCAGGGAAATTCGATGCTGAACGAATCGCCAAAGCCGTGAAAGGATTCGATGTCGAGAGCAAGATTACCAAGAAGCGTATTGTCATCCCGGGACACGTAGCCGTCCTTTCCGGTGAACTGGAAGAGGAACTTCCCGGCTGGGAGATTCGGGTCGGTCCGCGAGAAGCGGTGGACTTGCCAACATTCATGAAACAAGTATTGAACTAACTTCAGGGGCGTAGCGTGCTGCGCCCCTCTGCAAAACAACACTATGGCTGACCACATCGTTAACTTTACTTCCGCTGACGGCAAAAGCTCTAAGGTGACTGTCCCGACGGGCATCCTACTCGCTGAGGCGGCACAGCGCGCCAACATGGAAATTGGTCAGCCATGCGGGGGGCAAGGACGTTGTGGCCGTTGCGCAGTGCAAGTCACCTCAGGCAATATCCGTCGACGCTCTACAGTCCGCCTCTCTACTGACGACATAGAACAGGGATTTTCACTCGCATGCCAGACTGTAATCGAAAGCGATGTGGAAGTTCTTATTCCCGCGCAGGACGTCATCGAACGGCACATTACCACTGATAGGATAGCAACCGAAATAAATGTCCCAATCGACTATGTGTTCACCTGGTCTCAACCTATCGGCAGGTACAATATATCGCTCAATCCACCTTCGATGGATGATCAAATAGATGATTGGAGTCGACTACAGACTGCCTTAAGACAACAGTACAATCTGGAAAAAGTATCCTGCTCAATTACCCTCCTGAAACGGCTTGGAACAGTCTTGCGCGAAGGAGAATGGCGAGCCACGGTCATCATTGATCAGGAGACGATAGACGACCATACCAAGATTTTTCGTCTGATTGATGTTTTACCCGGCTTGACCGATGAAGATGACCCTCTGTGGGCAGTAGCAATTGACATTGGCACAACGACAGTCAGCCTGTGGTTGGTAGACATGGTCACCGGCAAGGTTAAAGCTCAAGTCGCAGAATATAATGCCCAGATTGCCAGGGGCGAAGATGTTATTTCCCGCATTGTCTACGCATCCAAAAACGGGGGTGGGGAGGAATTACAGATGCAGGTCGTTTCGACCATCAATAAATTGTGCGAAACCGCCTGCAAACGTGCGCGCACCAAGCCTGTAGATATCGTTAAGGCAACTGTGGCCGGCAATTCAACAATGATTCACCTTCTGCTCGGAATTCCCGCCTCTTCCATCCGCCTTTCGCCATTTATCACTACCGTCAATCAACCGCCCTTCACCACTGCGCGCGAACTGGGACTCCATTTCTCGCCGGATGCGACTATCGACCTCCTCCCGGGCGTAGCCAGTTATGTCGGAGCAGATATTACGGCAGGCATCCTTTCAAGCGGCGTTGATCTGACAGAAAAGATCACCTTATTCATTGATGTGGGCACAAATGGAGAAATCGTGCTTGGCAACCGAGATTGGCTTGTAACTTGCGCCTGCTCGGCGGGTCCTGCGTTTGAAGGAGCAGGTGTCGTAAATGGAATGCGAGCGACCAATGGCGCGATTGAGGAAGTATGGATCAACGGCGAAACCCTTGAGCCAAGCCTCCGCGTGATTGGCGGAGGTAAGCCAATAGGAATCTGCGGATCGGGTTTGATATCCCTGATTGCTGAATTGTTCTTAACTGGTGTACTTGACAAGGCGGGAAATATCAATCGCACCCTCACCACAAACCGGATTCGAGAAGGAGACCACGGGAGCGAATATGTTGTAGCATGGAGCAGCAAGACTGACCATGGAAGGGATATCGTTATCACCCGTGTGGACGTGGACAATCTCCTAAGAGCGAAAGCAGCCATTTTTGCAGGATTCAGCGTATTGTCTGAGCAGGTCGGGATGACCCTAGAGAATGTCCAACAGATGTTTATCGGAGGTTCATTCGGTAAGTACATTAACGTTGAGAAAGCTATTCAGATAGGCTTACTCCCTGACATGCCGTGGGAGAAATTCCAATTTCTGGGAAACACTTCAATAAAAGGAGCTTATCTCGCCCTGCTGGAAACGCATCAGCGCGAGCGCATCAACGAAATTGCTCGTCGCATGACCTATATTGAACTATCGGCTGACAATACTTTTTATGAGGCATTTACTTCGGCTCTATTCCTGCCGCACACTGACATTTCGAAATTTCCGACTGTCGAGACGGCATTTGATAAAACCTAACCCGGAGGGACACTATGTATATCATTGGCGAAAACATTCACATCATTTCTGAAAAAGTCAAGGAAGCTTTAACCAATAAAGACCGTGAATTTTTCATGGATCTGGCCTTAAAGCAAGTGGAGGCAGGTGCCACGGCAGTCGACATCAACCTCGGCCCACGAAAAAAAGATTGGGCGGAAGTCTTCCCATGGATCGTTGAAACAGTGGAAACGGTAGTAGACGTACCGCTTTCAATCGACACGACCAATCTTGACGGAATGGAAGCGGCACTGAAAGCAATTAAAAAGGCTCAACCGATACTTAATTCCACATCAGCCGAATCTGAACGCCTGGAAAAGGTCCCGTTACTTGCGAAAAAGTACGGCGCAAAGGTCATCGCCCTTACCATGGCCGCGGAAGGAATCCCGGTCGCCGCGGAAGAGCGAGTGAATATAGCCATCGAGAAGCTGATACCGCGCATGATGGAAATCGACTTCCCGATGGAAAATCTCATCATTGACCCGCTTGTTTTGACCTGCTCTGGTTGCCAGCAATACTGTCCTCAGCTCATTGAGACCGTCCGCACTTTGCAGTATGCTTGGGACCCCACACCGATGATTTCGGTCGGGCTTTCTAATGTTTCAAATGCGGTGCCAAATGAGAACCGCCCCCTTATCAACCGCGTGTACCTGGCAATGTTGATGGGAGTCGGTTTGAAAATGATGATCGCCAATCCTTTTGATGAAAAACAAAACGAGGTCATCCGCTGGATTGAAACGAAAGATACTTCATCCGCCCTTGCCCGGCTCTACAACAAGATTGCCGAGCGTACTGCAGCTTCGGAGGAATCACAACCCGAAGATTTTGACATGTCCGATCCGGAGCAGGCAGGAATCTGGAAGACGACCCAGATTTTATTAAACAAAGTAATTTATGCAGATGGATATCTAAACCAATAAGTATCGGATCTACCAGGATAACCTAACAGAATCGCGTGGTAGATAATCCGATTGCAAAATATAGCTTCGAAATAGAATATTATACGTAAATCTCGGTTAATTTTGTTTGTGCCACTTTTCACAAAAAGTTGTATCATATATGTAGTCAACCCTTACACCTAAACCGTTGGCAGGAAATCAAGTAAGGGAATGAGTCAAGGAGGCCATGATGCAAGCTGATAAAAAACTCAGCGTCGAAGAACTTCTGGCAAAGGCGCAAAAACCCTCCGCGGATGCCATGAAGCTCCACCCTTTTTACCGGGGAAAAATTGAAACCGCCCTGAAGTGCACCGTTCGCAGCTTCGCGGATTTTGCGATTTGGTATACGCCTGGCGTAGCCGCGCCATGTAAAGCGATTCAAGCTGACCCGGAAAAAGTATATGAATACACGAATAAATGGAATACGGTCATTGTCGTCAGTGATGGCACTCGCGTGCTGGGGTTGGGGGATATTGGTCCTAAAGCGGGTTTACCTGTCATGGAAGGGAAAGCGCTGCTCTACAAGTACCTGGGAGGGGTGGATGGTGTCCCAATCATGCTCAACACGAAAGACCCGGATGCTATCATCAATACTGTTCTGATGCTCCAACCGGGTTTCGGCGGGGTAAATCTGGAAGACATTTCTAACCCGAAGTGCTTCTATATTCTGGACACACTTCGCGAAAAAGCGGAAATCCCGATCTGGCACGATGACCAGCAAGGTACCGCCACAGTTACACTGGCGGGATTGATCAATGCACTCAAAGTAGTCAATAAAAAGATGAGCGAAGTAAAGATTACTTTCGTTGGGACAGGCGCGTCCAATGTTGCCTGCTCACGGTTGATTTTCGGCTGGGGCGCAGATCCGGCCAAGTGCTTCATGGTTGATACCAAAGGCATCCTTGGCAAACATCGCAAGGATCTGGAGATGCGCAAGGCCGAGTATGTTGACAAGTGGAAACTCTGCAACATCACCAATGCCGAAGGCCGCGAGGGTGACATTCCCGGTGCCATGAAGGGCGCTGACGTAGTCATCTGTCTCTCAAAGTCAGGTCCGGGTGTGATTTTACCTGAATGGGTCAAGACCATGGCAAAGGACGCGATCGTCTTCGCCTGCGCGAATCCCGTGCCTGAAATCTGGCCGTGGGAGGCTATTGAAGCGGGTGCCGCTGTGGTTGCAACGGGTCGTTCGGATTTCCCGAATCAAGTCAACAACTCGCTTGGTTTCCCTGGCATTTTCCGAGGGACACTCGATGTCCGCGCTTCAACCATCACCGACGAAATGTGTTTTGCCGCAGCCACTGCCATGGCAAACCATGTCGGCGACAAATTGGACGCGGAACATATCCTCCCCAACATGGACGATTGGGAAGTATTTCCACGCGAGGCAGCGGCGGTCGCCATGAAGGCTCAGGAACAGGGTCTGGCGCGCATTCATATGACCTTCGAACAGGAAATGGAAAATGCGAAAATAATCATCAAACGATCCCGCGACTTGACTAAAATGATGATGGATGAAGGCTTCATACCGGATGCTCCCGAAGATGAGGATGAGCACAAAGTCGATATAGAGACGATCAAGTCCGCTTATTGATCAGAGAGGATAACCTAATGAATGACCTGATTATCATCGGTGGCGGTCCCGCAGGATTGACAGCAGCTATATATGCTATCCGCAAACGCTTAAACGTTATGCTTATTTCAAAAGATCTTGGTGGAAAGACGAATTACCGGCTCTCATTACCATGGATCGAAGACTACCAGGTCATCCGTGGCCTGGAGATTGTCAGTAAATTTCGAAACGAGTTGGAATATCTAGAGTATGCCCGTCACCTGGACAGCGTAGACCATGTATCGCATAAAGATAAGACTTACATTGTCAAAACCAAGGACGGCAAGGAATACAAAGCGAAGGCGCTTATTGTTGCCAGCGGAACTCGTCAGGTGCGCTTGAATGTTCCCGGTGAAAAGGAATACACGATGAAAGGATTGTGCTATTCCGCTTTGAGTTACGCGCCGCTGTTTATCGACAAGAAAACCGTTGTCATAGGTAATGATGAGCTGGCATTACGCGCTGCCGGAGAACTCGCAACTGTCGCAAGACATGTCACACTGATAACCGAAGGCGATGGACATTACAAGACCGGACTCGGCAAGAAATTAAATTCTGCTAAAAATGTAACCGTACTTGAAAAGCATTCGGTGGTGGAAGTAAAAGGCGATACCTATGCACGCACGGTCGTCGTAAAGGATGCAGTCGGAAAGCTTCATGACATCTCGGCAGATGGCACTTTTGTGGAAATGGCTCTTACGCCGAATACACAAATGCTAGGCGATTTGGTCAAACTTGACGACCAAGGTCGTATTATCGTAGATAACTCCAATCACACCAGCCTGCCAGGAGTATTTGCGGCTGGCGACGTGACCAACACCTATGCCGAACAGGTCCTGGTCGCCATTGGTGAAGGAGCCAAAGCAGCGCTCAGCGCTTACGATTATCTTTTGCCAACACTGTAGTACGTATAAAGTGACCGACGACCGATGATTGGCAGACTCCCAACGAATTCATTGGCCGTCGGTCAGAATAGAATTTACTGTGTTATCTAACAAGGTTTTTTAGTTTAGATGAAGAACTAATATTAATTTGAGGAGACACTTATGCCTATATTTACGCCTGGCCGTCGCTGGCAGCCTGCCTACTCCCCTTTCAAGCAGGAATCCTTCAGCGACAGGTTGTTGGAGAACATTGAATATCTCATTAAAGGTCCCCTGTTTGGATGCCGGATGTGCGGAAATTGTATGCTACAGGAAACTGCTTTCATCTGTCCGATGGAATGCCCCAAAGGGCTGCGCAATGGTCCCTGTGGAGGCTCTACGCCCGAGTATTGTTACGTAGACAAAACCCGCCCATGCATTTGGTATAAAATCTATGAACGCGCCTTCAAATTGGGAAGACAGGAGATATTGATGGAAGTGCTCCCGCCACTCGATTGGGAAAAGGTTGGCGGGGAGACCTGGAAAGACGTGGCAGCCGAAGTTAAGAGAAACGGCACAGGCAAGGTATTTAAGAGTGTTTTTCTAGACCGGGGCGATAAACGCTGGAAAACCTGGGAAATGGTATTCCGCAGTGTACGCCAGCCAGAATGGTGGAAAGGCGATGCAGAATATCATGCGCCCGGATACACCGAACCAATGTCCAACCTGGAACGAGGCTTTAAAGCGGGAGAATTCGTGGTGGCCTGCGAAATCGCTCCACCCCTGAGCATGTCCGCCAAGAAATTGGTAGAGAACATTAATCTTGTAAAACCCTACGTGACAGCGATTAACTTCACCGACAACGCCTCAGCTACGCCTCGTATGACCAGTTGGGCTTGCTCAAAAATCGCTATCGACAATGGAGCAGAACCTGTCATGCAGATAGCCGCTCGTGACCGCACCCGTGCCAGCTTGCAGGGAGAGATCCTGGGTGCAACAGTCCTGGGCATACGCAATGTTCTATGTGTAACAGGAGACAGCCCAGTATTGGCTCCTACTCCGCGAGGGCGCATGGACATCAACGACATGGACGCCATCCAAATGATATGGATCCTGCGCCGTATGCGCGATGAAGGCCATTACCTCGACGGCCGAGAACTCAAATTCCCGCCCAAGTTTTTCCTGGGCGCAGCAGCATCTCCTTTTGCGTCTGACCCGAAATTCCAGGCCCTCCGTGAGCATAAGAAGGTCAATGCCGGCGCTCAGTTTTTCCAGACCAACCTGGTTTATGATCCAGACAGGATGGAAATCTGGCTTAATGAATTGGCCAAGCGCAACTTCCTTGACAAGGTTTACATCATGATTGGGCTCACACCTTTAAAAAGTTCCAAGATGACCCACTACATGACCCAGGTGCCGGGGGTATTCGTCCCGGAGAGAATTATCAAGCGCATGGATGATGCCGATTCAAAAGGCGGACCGCCAGCCGCTCAGGAAGAAGGCGTGCTGATCACGCTCGAAATTATAGAAAAAATCAAGGGCAAGCAGGGAATTCATGGATTGCATATTATGCCCGTTGGCTGGGAAGATATCGTCCCGCGCATTGTCACCGAAGCTGGACTTCTCCCAAAGGGCTTCGTCCCACAAGAATCAGCTATTAAAGTTATAAAGGCAGCTTAATTCCAAATAACCATCCGCAAAGAAGGAGTTAATATGCTCGTCAAAGAAATCGAAACCCACCGAGATGTCGTTACGCTGCGTGATGGTGTCCGCGTTCTCCTTCGCCCCATGGTACGCGACGACCATAGTCGCCTGAATGAATTTTACAATACCGTAGGCGATGACGATATGCGGAATTTTCGCCACTATGTCAAGGACCCGGCTTTAATTCAGGAATGGTGCGATCATCTCGACTACGAGAAAGTCCTACCCCTGTTGGCTTTAGTAAAAGAGCGCGTCGTCGGCAGTGCGTCCTTACACTACTTCGAGGGACCCAAACGACATATCGGCGAAGTACGCTTGTTTCTTGCCAAAGACTTCCGCAGGCGCGGGCTTGGGATGAAAATGGTTCGAGCATTGGTTGACATCGCCCGCAGACAGGATGTTCGTACTCTGACCGCAGAGATCATCGCCGAGCAGACGAAAGTGGTTCGCGCGTTCGAGCAGCTGGGATTCATCTCACGGTGCACCTTGGAGGATTTCTTTATGTACCCAGATGGTGACACGAGTGATGTAATTTTCTTAACCTTGAATCTCAAACCGAAAAGCGACGAATTCTAACATCCAATCCTACACAACCGTGTCCGGGAATGAGCCACACATCACTTCGACGCATTGTTAAAGATTCAACAGGCCAGGACGTGTACAAATGCCAGGGATGCCTCGATTGCGAATTACCCGCGAGCATGAATGCGGACATCCCCCTGGGCAGCCTGGTGCAGATGATCATCTGTGACGACAAGGAAGCTCTTACGTGCCGTACGCTTTGGTCGGATGAAATCCTACAGTCGTCACGCTATAGTTGTCAAAAGGGATTGAATGTACAGGCTATCATGATAGCTCTGAGAGAAGAAGCCAGACGACAGGGAGTAACATAAGACATTGTGGACAAATAATAACTAATTGCTGTTATTGGATGGCTTTCAGAGATTGGATTTCAATAGGTGTTAAATCACGCCAGGTTCCCACTTCTAAATCCCCCAACTGAAGACAATCAATCGCTACACGCAAAATGCGTAAGGTAAATAAGCCTACTGCCGCAGTCATGTGGCGTACTTGCCGCTTTTTCCCTTGGCGCAGTTTCATTTCAAGCCATGACGTTGGTCCATGCGGCGTGACAGGCTTGCTACGAGGGGCGAGATTTGGTTCCGATATTAAGTGCGCGTCACATGACACTGTTTTATATCCATGAATGACAACACCTTCCCGTATCCTGATCAACCTTTCGGGAGTAGGATCGCCCTCAATAAGAACCCAATAGGTTTTTATCGCATGATGACTTGGATCTGTGAGCCGTTTAATTAATTTCCCATCATTTGTAAGAACCAACAATCCTTCGCTATCTCGGTCAAGGCGTCCGGCTGCATAAACATTTGGCACGTCAATGTATTCCTTTAGAGTCGGATGCCCGGTCCCTTCATCTGTGAATTGCGAGAGTACCCCGTAGGGTTTATTAAACATAATATATTGGAATGACATTCATTTTCCGATAACAGGAACAAGAATTTCTTTAGTCGAGATAATCTCTGCCTTCAACTTTCCTGATGAAAGTTCTCGTAATCTATTTTGGAAACCAGAAAAATCATCAACAGGAATACTTAACAACATCTTAATATCCACAGAAAAATCCTCCCCTTGGATATCGCCATGATATTTTTTTACGAGAAGGCGAATTGGCTCCAATAGATTGTACGGCAACACAATCGAAATCTCATGAAACCGGCTTTTCTGCGCTCGCGAAACAGTGTTCACTACAAGCTGCGCAGATTCCGTATAGGCTTTGACTAATCCACCTTTTCCCAACAATGTCCCGCCAAAATATCGGGTGATCACCAATGCTACATCGCCCAATCCGGAACCGCGCAGGACTGCCAAGACTGGTCTGCCAGCAGTACCAGAAGGCTCACCATCATCCGAACAATATTCGGAAACAGTATTCCCTCCGCCAATAATAAAAGCTGGCACATTATGACTGGCATCCGCAAAATCCTTGCGAATTCCAGCAAAAAAAGCGCGTGCTTCGTCAATATTACCGGCGGGATTTATCGTTGCGATAAACCGTGAATTCGCCACGGTGTTTTCTAGACGCAATTCTTGGGCTGGGATCAAATAAGTTAAGGGATTTAAATCCGTTGAACTCAAGTGTAAAGACCTTGAAAACCTAATAATAAATAATTTTTACTGCTCGGATATTGTTACGCTCTCTATAACATCACCGCTGAAAGACGGATTTTTCTGTGGGTCTCGTCGGGTCAATCTATTTACCACATCCATACCATCGATAACCTGACCAAAGATGGTATAGTCGCCATTTAGATGTTCAGCTTTATCGAAAGTAATGAAAAATTGACTGCCATTTGTATCGCGCCCAGCATTAGCCATGGCGACAACACCTGGCTTGTCAAATGACAGGTCGTTATCTTCATTCACAAATTGATAACCCGGGCCACCCTGCCCGGTTCCTGTCGGATCACCTCCCTGGGCCATGAATCCATCAAGTACGCGATGAAAAGAAACACCATCAAAATATCCCTGTTGCGCGAGAAACACAAAACTGTTAACCGTCAGAGGCGCTTTCTGTGGGTAAAGCTCAATTACAAATTCACCTTCATTTTCCATTTTTACCGTTGCAAAGTATTGTTTGGCAACGTCAATCATCAAGGGGGGGGCAGAATCATATTGTTTTGTACCAACCAGACGAGGCATGACACCCAGATCCCCACTTGACTGCGGCGTGGAAGATGGCACACAGGCATAAACAAGAGACACAAGAATTCCCAGAGTAGCTATAACAGAATAGTGGCTCCCGTTTCTAATGGACATTACATTTATCTCCTTTTAGATTCCATACAAAACGCGATATCTTATTTGATAGCAAGGGGAGTATATAAGTTAAGCCAGCCCTTTCCCAAGGGTCAAATTCTTACTCTGCCTTTCTAAGTCACTCCATCCGGCTCGTTTTCTATAAACCAATACAACCCTTATCTAGAATTTAATCATGATCGTCTTTAGCATCAGAATGAAGTTTATAAAGTTCGGGAACAAAGGTTTGATCGGTGATAGGTGGGCGAACATAACCCTGTTCTGATTGCCGAGGCGGTAGAACAATAGACTCCGGGGTCAGATCCTCGTAAGGGATAAGACTGAGCAAGTGATGGATGCAATTCAGCCGGGCACATATCTTACTATCCGCATTGACCACATTCCACGGTGCTTGCTTGATATCAGTGTAGGCAAACATCTCATCTTTTGCCTTCGAGTATTCCACCCAACGCGCACGTGACTGCATGTCCATCGGGCTCAGTTTCCATCGTTTGGTTGGATCTTCAATACGGGATTCAAATCGCTGTTCCTGTTCCTCGTTGCTGACGGAGAACCAATATTTAACCAGAATGATCCCTGAACGAACCAGCATACGCTCAAACTCTGGAACAGAGCGCAAGAAATCGTTATACTCCTCTTCAGTGCAAAAACCCATAACGTGCTCTACCCCAGCACGGTTATACCAGCTACGATCAAAAAGCACCATCTCTCCTCCAGCCGGAAGATGGGCAATATAGCGCTGAAAATACCACTGGGTTTTTTCTCTTTCTGTGGGTGCAGGCAGAGCTACCACCCGACAGACACGCGGGTTTAGACTTTCCGTTATCCGCTTGATCACACCTCCCTTGCCGGCTGCGTCTCGCCCTTCAAAAATAACCACCAGTTTAAGATTTTTATACCGGATCCATTCCTGAAGCTTAACCAGTTCCACCTGAAGGCGGCGCAGTTCTGCCATGAATAGTTTGTTGTTGACGAAAATCGGCGATTCAGGCAAATCGGACTTTGAAAGTGTGTCATTCATTCCAGGTTGCTTTTTCTCATTCTTGGAATCAAGCATTTCAACTGAATGTTTTTTTGATGCTTTCTTATCTTTTTTGGACATATCGCCTCCCAAATTATTCATGCGAAAACCTGATACAACTTATTGCTACAACAGTTTACATAGATTATATAACTAAACAAGCCATTATTTTCAAAAGAATTTGAATAATTAGAGTGCAGGCAACACTTCCTCACAAATCGTCACTACGATCCACGAACAAGGCTAACGTATGCAGGAGTACGTTCGCGCCAATTTCCAACGCTTCCTGTGAGGTGTATTCCGCGGGACTATGGCTGATTCCGCCTTTACTTGGAACAAAAATCATCGCGGCAGGACAAATTCCCGCCATGAGTTGAGCATCGTGCCCAGCGCCGGAGATCATCCGGCGGCAGGGAATTCCAAGAATGTCAGTTGCCTGTTCAATTGCCGAAACGACTGCCGGATGAAAATTTACTAATGGAACACGCTCAAGCTGGCGTATGTGGATGGTCACGCCATCTTCACCTTCCAACTCTTTGGCGAAAACTGCCAGACGCCGTTCAGCCTCCCGCAAAGCATCTTCATCATCATTACGCAGGTTGACTGTAAATACAGATTTTCCCGGAATAACATTAATTGCGTTCGGGTAAAAGGTGATCATCCCACAAGTCGCTCGTTGATTCCCGCCCAGAGACACTGCGATCTTTCTTATATGGTTGACCATCTTCGCTGCAGCAAGACCGGCATCATGTCGCAACTCGATCGGTGTCGTCCCGGCATGGTTGGCAGTTCCAATAATGGTGATTTCGTGCCAGGAGATTCCAACCACGGCTTCCACTACGCCGAGAGGAATCTCCGCCTGATCAAGAATGGGACCTTGCTCAATATGCAGCTCCAGATAAGCGAATGGTTGGATTTCTCCGCATTCCATCTTCCCCGCATACCCAATCTTTTCAAGCTCGTCACCGAAGATGCTTCCATCAAATCCATTTATTCCCAACACTTTCTCAGCAGAGAGATTACCACAAAAGGCTGCACTACCCAGCATGCCAGGTTGGTAACGGACTCCTTCTTCGTTGGTGAATGCAGTGATGGCAACCGGTCTACGAGTCTTCACATCATTATCATTTAACGTTCGTACACATTCCAGCGCCGCCAAAACACCGTAACAACCATCATAACGACCTGCAACGGTAACTGTATCGATGTGCGACCCGAGCATTACGGGTGGTAAGTGCGATTCTCCAGGACGGACGCCGATAATGTTCCCGACCCGATCCACACGAACGGTCATCCCCAGGTCTTTCATCCACGAAACGATCAGATCGCGACCTTGCCTGTCGGCGTCTGAAAGTGCCAGCCGGCTGACTCCACCCTGTTCCAGAGCGCCAATTTGTGATAGGGCATCTAGACTCCTGACCAGTCGATCACCATTTATTTTTAGCGTTGAATTTATCATTTGTCTTATCGACTCGCCTTTTCAACTAGATAGACTATCCCTTCATACGACTTGCCTGTTGCAGCAGACATGCCTATTTCGCAAGTGATGTTCGACGAATAGAAGCCTCCATACACGTTCGCATTTACTTCAACGGCTTCCATACTGGTCGCAGAGCGTGTCAGATCTGGAATCAACAATCCACGATCTCCAGCAAAACCACAACATCCAAGGTTCAATGGGACAGTAGTGGATTTAGCGCATTTTTGGGCAATCGCCAGCAGTTTGGAGTCCAACCCTAATTTGCGAGCAGAACAATTGGGATGAAGTACTACATCATCATTAATGGGGTGGATGTCGAGACGAGGAATAAGTGTATCGTGGATAAATTCAATACTATCTATCAGGGATAATTGACGATAAATGGCGAGATCCTCAGGAGAGAGAATGTCATCCGAACCTGATGAAATGCCAGCACAGGTGCGCAGTGCGTAAGTACAGGAAGTGGTGTCGATGACAATTGCCGTTTTGCCATGTCCAGACCAATCCCAAAATTTTCGAAGGGTAGCATGCAGGATAGTCTTGTACGCAGCTGTGTAACCTTTAGAGTTGAATGGCATTCCACAGCAAATACCTGAAATATCTTCTGGGATGTTTAACGCAATATTTGCTCGCTCAGCGATTGTGATAAGGGTTTCTGCCAATGTCAATTGCCGTTGATGGGTATTTGAGCGTGGCTGACCCAATTGACGTGAAATGCATGAAGGGAAGTATATGAAATCTCTTTTATTGGGAACTTTGGAATATCTAGCAGGAACATGCGGAATGGAAGTATTCCACTTGGGAAGAGTAGAACCAGTAGTTCTTTCCGCGATCGTGGATAAGGCAATCATACCCTTTGCGCCGATGACCTTTTCAGTTGCGTGACCCAAGCGCACTACACAGCCAATGGATTTTTCGACCAATGAGAAGTGGTCAGCGACCCACCCTGCGACTTTCTCACCCGCTGGGCTAATTGACTCCGCCCGTAAATGTTTCGTTAGATCACCAGTGTTGATTCCAACTGGACAGGCTGTAGCACACAACCCATCCATGGCGCAAGTATCTATTCCATCATAGTCGAAATCATCGATAAGGCAAACAAGTTGAGGAGATTCCGGTTCAGTGACTCGAAGTCGAGAGATTTCCCGTTGAACAACAATTCGCTGTCGGGGCGTCAGGGTTAACCACCGGCTGGGACATTTCGACTCGCAGAATCCGCACTCGATGCATTTATCTACTTCGAGCGCAACGGAAGCGATGCTTTTTAGATGTGTAATGTGCGCATGCGGGTTTTCATTGATGAGCACACCAGGATTGAGCATCCCATCAGGATCGAGCAGGGATTTCAAGTCGCGCATAATGCCGTACGCGGTTTCGCCCCACTCCGTTTCGACGAACGGTGCCATGTTTCTCCCGGTTCCGTGCTCCGCTTTGAGCGCACCGTCATATTTTCCACTGACCAACCTGACCAGGTCACCACAAAATTGCTCAAATCTATGAGTCTCGCTCTCGGACTCAAATGACTGGGCAATAAGGAAGTGCAGGTTTCCGTCTTTCGCATGACCAAAGATTACTCCTTCCGAATAGCCATGTTTCTCAAATAAATTCTGTAGATCTGTTATGGCTTCCGCCAGAAGCGGGACAGGAAATACGACGTCTTCAGTGAGCAAAGTCGTCAATGGCGGACGCATGGCACCCACCGAAGGGATGATTCCTTTTCGCAGTTTCCACAACATAGCCTGACGGGCGGGGTCTTCAGTGAAACCCATCTCCTGATCGCCAAAAGAGTGAGCATCCTGAAGCAGCTTGATGTCAGACAAGATCTGCCCGGAAGTCTTCTTGAAGGCTGAGAGTTCTTCTGCGGTTCCCGCCTGGTACTCAACTAAAATAGCTGCGGCAGAATCGGGCAATTGTGCAAGGATGGAAGGAGCACCCGGCAGGTTTTCGACGGATCGCAATGATGCTCGATCCATGATCTCGGCTGCTCGCGCTCCACTTTGTTTCAACGGGAAAATCGCAGAAGCTGCATCCTGAATGTTCTTAAAATAGAGCTGCCCAGTGTACTTCCTTGATAAATCAGGGAGGGTGGTCATCGTTGCTTCAGCGATAAAACCGAGTGTACCTTCCGAACCGATCATCAGGTGGGTTAGAATGTCAAGCGGTGTTTCAAAATCCAGGAAAGCATTTAATAGATATCCATTATTGTTTTTCATCTGGTAGCGTCGATGTATTCTCTCGGCCAGCGTTTCTCCAGGATGATTGAGATCAGCAGGCGTTGAAAGAACCCGTTTCTTAAGATCCAAAATTCCGCTGGCAATGTGCGGTATACCCTGCTGGAGCTGCTCATTAGCATCTGGCGCAGATGTATTGATTGTGAATCCATTTGGCAGGACAATTGTTATGGAATCTACTGTACGATAAGCGTTCTCAGTAATACCACAGCACATACCGCTGGAGTTGTTCGCTAGCATGCCTCCCATCATGGCTGAATCAATAGAAGCGGGATCGGGACCTAATCGACGGTGGTACGGTTTAAGGACATTGTTAAGAAAACCTCCTACAATCCCCGGTTGAAATAGAATGTGTTTCCCATCATCTTTCACGCTATAGCGCCCCCAGTGCTTGGAGATATCGACCAGTATCCCATCGGTCACCGCCTGTCCGGACAGGCTCGTCCCGGCAGCGCGGAATGTAAGTGGGATTTGATGGCGTTGGCTAAATTTAAAAAGCGCTCTGATTTCTTCGATGGAAATCGGTTGAACAACCGCTTGAGGCACAAGTCGGAAATAAGATGCATCATTAGCGTAAGCAATACGATCGATGATACGCGAATGAACTCGATCAACCGCAAGGAAGGATGACAGCTCAGCCTGAATATCCATTTATTCTTCTACCAAAATCAGTATAGCACCAAGGTAATTTCCGATTGGCGGTTTTCGCCATGCAGTTCAGTAAAAAGAGGACAATAATCGTCTGAAAAGGCGACAAAAGTCATAGCGGGTTTATTGGCGAGGAGCTAGAATGAATGAGAAGAATACCACACGTTAATTATTGGTAATACTCACAAGGGAGAGAACCATGACCTCAACCAAATCAACCACTGCCTGGGCAGAAGTAGACGACGAGGGGCGATTGGTATTACCGGCTGACG
This sequence comes from Anaerolineae bacterium, assembly GCA_041479025.1. Taxonomy (GTDB): domain Bacteria; phylum Chloroflexota; class Anaerolineae; order Anaerolineales; family Villigracilaceae; genus JBGPQJ01. The sequence continues at coordinate 34,760 of JBGOXG010000003.1, read as the reverse complement.
TCGTATCACGCTACGGACTGAATCCTGGCGCCAAGGTGCGGCTTGATGAGGGAACGAACTTTGTTCGAATGCACCGCCCGGTCACACACTTGACAAAAATTTATATCGAACCGACAGTCGCCTGTAACCTGGAATGCATCACGTGCTTCCGCAATTGCTGGGACCAACCCATCGGCCGTATGAGCGAAGAGACTTTCGATCAGGTGCTCGCAGGATTAAAAACGCTCAACCCCATTCCCAATGTCTATTTCGGCGGAATTGGCGAACCGCTTTTCCATCCGAAGACTGTAGAGTGGATCGCGAAAGTGAAGTCTCTCGGAGTAAAGGTAGAACTCATCACCAACGGCACAATCCTGAATGAAAAGATAGCCCGCCAATTAATTGACGCGGGTCTCGACATCCTCTGGGTTTCATTGGATGGTGCGACGCCTGAAACCTACGCCGATGTCCGTATCGGCGCGGAATTGCCGTCTATTCTGGATAACCTGAAACGCTTGAGCAAAATGCGGAAGGCCAGCCACTATCCAACTCCCGAAATTGGCATCGCCTTTGTAGCGATGAAACGTAACATTGCCGATCTCCCCAAAGTTATTAAGATCGGCAAATCTCTGCGCGCCAAATATTTTTCGATCAGCAACATTCAACCCGCCACCGTTGATATGCTGGCCGACCGTCTCTACAACCGCACCGTGCGCGACATCGCCTATCTGCAAGCCCCGCATCTGCCAAGCCTCAGTCTGCCCAAAATAGACTTCGACGCAAATACGCGTGACGCGCTCTTCGAGGTCTTCAACAGCCAGTTGAACATCAATTTCGCGGGCAACAACTGGGGCGGCGCTAACGATGTCTGTAACTTCGTTGAGAATGGCACTATGTCCATCGCGTGGACGGGCGATGTCAGTCCATGTTGGCCATTGATGCACACGCACACGAGCTACCTGCACGACAAGCCGCGCCTCTCCAAAAAACACATCATCGGAAATGTAAACCAACGTTCACTCGCGGACTTGTGGCTGGCTCCCGATTATCTGGCTTATCGCGAACGCCTGCATAACTTCGTCTTCGCCCCTTGCACCTTCTGCGGCGGCTGTGACCTCTCCGAGACCAATGAAGAAGATTGTATCGGCAACACAATCGCACCCGTTTGCGGAGGATGCCTGTGGGCGCAAGGCGTCATTCAATGTCCGTAGTGCAATCGTACTGTGACATTCATGTCGCGGCACAGAAGTTTGGTATACTTTTCTTTGGAGACAAAAGAGAGATATTTATGAAGGTTAATTTCTATGCGACCTTGCGTGCAATTGTCGGCCAGAAGTCGATTGATGTTGATTTTCATCCGAACATTACTGCCATGGAATTGGTGGAAAAAGTGGTGAAGATTTATCCCGCCCTTGATCCTGAATTATTGGATACGGAAAGACGCTTCCACAGGCACATGAAATTTTTTATTAATGGACGCGAAGCGCTCTATCTCGAAAATAAAATGAACACCGTCATCCAACCCGAAGACAAGGTGGATATCTTTCCTCCCGTCGGCGGCGGATAAGCATGCAAACCCTTATCCGCGAAATGCGCGGCATCCCTTACTTTTTGCTCAAGGAATATTTACAGGAACTTGGCGGCTCCCTCGTGGAAGAAAACCTGATCCGCGGCGATGGCTGGAGTGTGCGTCTCGAGCGTATGGCTCCCTTTCGCATCGGCTCGCTCGAAGTCGGCCAGACCCGTCTGACAATGGAACTCGAAGATCACGTCGCCGAAGATTTCCATCAACGCTTTTCCAAGAAGACACTCAGGGCAGGGGGGTAATCGGACGGGCTCGAAAGCCTCCAGCCTTTCGGCACCCCGATGATGGGAAACGTCGGACTCCGCGATAAAGAAAAGACGGCGTGACTGAATAACACGCCGTCTTTTCTTTACTGATCACTAATCACTTATTACTAACTTTATACGATTTCCAATTCCTTCAACTTGGCTTCTGGCACAACGCCATCCTTCCAGCCGCGCGCTTCGTAATACTCTACTAGCATCTTGTCCAACTCGCAGACATTACCTATTGAACCAGGCTGATCGGAGGGTTCTTCAAGGAAGCGCTTAGGTAGAGTGTCACTGCCTTCACGGAAGCCATTCAGATTGTTGTAGTGGCGTTCGAGATTGTAAATACGCTCGCCGGTCTTCAACACGTCGTCGGTGGTGAAGGGCACGCCTACCATAGCGGAATACTGTTGCGCGTACTCTTCCGCGCCCATGGCAAAGGCGCTGAACTTGCACAAGTCCATGCTGTCTGAGAAGGCGTGGATGTCCTGGAAGACCTTGACCAGCCCGCCCTTTCCCTTCCATTCAAGCGGATCCACCTTGAGCGAGCCAAAGGGCATAACGCCCAATTCGGCGGCGGGAGTGTAAGCGCGCAGGTGACAGGCACCGCGGTTAGACGTGGCGTAACCGAGACCCATGCCTTTAAGTCCGCGCGGATCGTAAGCGGGAATGCCCTGACCCTTCGCTGTCATCGCCAGTTCGGGATGGCCAAAGTGCTTGGCAGTTGCGTTTGCGCCGTCAGCCAGCACGTTGCCGAGACCCTCGCGCTTGGCAATCATCGCGGCGGCCTTGGTCATGCCATCACCATCGCCCCAGGCGAGTTTGCCATCACCGTTGGTGTAACCCTTCTGACTGGCCTCCATCCAAACTGCAAGCGGATGACCGAGTTCGATGGCGTCTATGCCGAAGTCGTTGGCGAGATCAATCATCTTGGCAACGAGGCGGGCGTCGGGGTTACCGCAGTTCGCACCCACAGACCAACAGGGTTCATATTCCACTGATTCCATGTGCAAGCCCTTGTACGGTCCATCTTTGATCTCGACTTCCTTCTTGCAGGCTACTGGACAGGCGTGACAGGTTGGGTCGTTTACCAGGATATTTTCCTTCACCCATTCGCCGCTCAGGGTTTCGGCATCTTTGCCAAAACTCGCATACTGGCTATTCTTGGTGGGATAAGCGCCAATGTTATTATCAATGTTCGTCAGTACGTTGGTGCCATACACCGAAAGGCCGCCCTTGCGCGGACTGGTGATGTTTTCAGGCGCCATAATGCCTTTCAGGGCGCGGTCGTGTGCGAGTTTCCAGGCAGCGCGATCCGCCGCCTTGACGATCTTCTTCTCGGCCTTGATGACGATCGCCTTGAGATTCTTGCTGCCGCCCACGCAACCCGTGCCCCCACGACCGCTGGCGCGGTCATTCTCATTAATCCAGCAGGCGAACTTGACTAGATGCTCCCCGCCCGGACCGATGGCAATCACGGTCAAATCCTTCTCGCCGTATTTTTCCTTGAAAAACTTGACTGTGTCATGCACACCCTTGCCCCAAACATCCTTCGCGTCTAGTATCTCAAACTTGTCATCGTGGATATATACATAAACAGGTTTGGGGGCTTTCCCTTTAAAGATCAACCCATCGTATCCTGCCCATCGCAATCGTGCTGCTGACCAGCCTCCATGATGGCTGTCCGTGATGGTGCCAGTTAATGGAGATTTAGTCACGACAGCCAATCGACCGCTCATATTAGCTTCGGAACCCGTGAGCGGACCGTTCATAAAACAAAGAATGTTATCGGGTGATAGCGGGTCTACCTTGGGCCCATTATCAAACACATACTTGACGCCCAAACCGCGACCTCCAATAAACTTGCGTTTCCAGTCTTCGGGAATGGGCTTGAACTCAACTTTCTCCTTAGTCAAGTCAACATGAGCAATTCGGTCTGCATAACCACCTAATGTTGCCATACTGCCTCCTCTTTTGGCTCCTATGAATGATGTTATTGTTAATCTACGAAAAAACATATTATTAAGTGACACACCAGACTCTTTAGTACTATACAATAATTGGATTTATGTTTCAACCGTTAAGGAAATTATTAACGTATGCCTTTTGTCACTTCATCACTATCAATGTATCCATAGAAAACCTACAGGCGCCACGATTGTAGTTTTTCGGTATAATTTAGCCTCATTCTAGATATTTAAAAATTCCAGGAAAATATGCGCAATCGCTCCCCTGTCGCTCACCCAATCGCTGCCACGACTGCCTATTACCTGGCATTTATATTGCTAGGATTGACGACAGCCGTTACTGGACCCACATTACCCGCCCTCGCACGCCACACCGGTAGTCGCATTGACCAGATTAGCCTGATCTTTATAACTGGCTCACTTGGATACATGATCGGCTCGTGGATTGGAGGTCGAACTTACGACCAACTCCCTGGGCACCGTGTTATGCCGCTCGGTTTACTGGCATTGGCAATTGCAGCAGCATTCATTCCTGTTATTCAAGACCTTTGGATCCTTGCAGCAGTGATTTTTATATTGGGTTTTGCCCAAGGTGTGGTTGATGTTGGAGGAAATGCCCTCTTAATTTGGGTTCATGGTGCGGGGGTGGGACCTTACATGAATGGGTTGCACTTCTTTTTTGGAGTGGGCGCACTCTTATCACCGATCGTGGTTGCCCAAGTCGTTCAAGCGACCGGAGATATCCATTGGATTTATTGGTTTTTTAGCTTGGCTGCATTACCAGTTGCGGCGTGGACCTGGTTTCTCCCAAGCCCGTCACTCAGAGAAAAAACTACATCAAGATCTTCAATACCGATCTATTTCACCATTGTTTTTCTTGTCGTCCTATTCCTCTTTCTTTATGTTGGCGCGGAGATTGGCTACGGCAATTGGATATTCACTTATACAACTACACTTCAACTGGGTACACCGATGAGCGCTGCATATCTAACTTCTGCCTTCTGGGGATTTTTTACCCTTGGAAGGTTAGCAGGAATTCCAATTTCCACTCGAGTCGGACCCAAAAAGATACTTCTTGCTGATCTAATTGGATGCCTGTTGAGTCTTGGTTTGATTATAGTTGGCGCGAGATCAAATGTAACCCTCTGGCTTGGGACAATTGCACTAGGCCTATGCATGGCCTCAATTTTCCCCACCATGTTAACGCTTGCAGAAGGAAAATTGCACATAACAGGATCAATCACTGGCTGGTTCCTCGTCGGTTCTGGACTCGGTGGAATGGTCCTGCCCTGGGTCATTGGGCAAGCCTTTATGTCCATTGGTCCGCAAATCGTAATGAAGCTTATTTTCGTGGACGTTCTGGCAAACCTGATAATCCTCGTTATCATTGCACGACGATTTAATCTCTATGATAAATCTCTCAATCCTAATCCAACCCTTGAAAAAACTACATGATACACCTTGTTGCAATAGATCTAGATGGTACCTTGTTCAATTCACATCAGCAAATATCAGCAGGTTCTAAAATTGCTGTCAGGAGGATAATTGATTCCGGGATCTAAACAGTAATTGTTACCGGTCGCGAAAAAGCTGGAGCGGAGATGGCGCTGGATAGGCTTGGTTTGGATATGCCATATATATGTTCAGCTGGTTCATTAGTCAGCTCCGGGAAGAACGGACGTGTTATCTCGGCTCGCACTTTTCTAATCCATGAGGAACTTATTCGCATCATCGAGTTTGCGCGTCAAAACAACGCCGGATTAATAGCCGATTCCCTGCTGGAAACTGGTGGTTCGAACCAGATGAACTCGGTGAAATTTTAGATCCATTGACTGGAGCATACGCCTGGAAAAGTCACCGAACCCATAATCCCGAAGTAGATTATTATCAACCGTTGTTATAAATCACGCTGATTGCCAACCCAGATATACTAAACCTCGCGGAAAATCAACTTTGCATTCATTGCCCATCCATTCATCATATTTATGCCGGCATGCGCTAGATGGATCTGACTTCAAGGGATGTGAACAAAGGGACCGCTCTAGAGATTCTCGCCAAACACCTGAAAATCCAATCTCAAGACATTACAGCGATTGGCGACCAACCCATCGATTTACCAATGCTGGCTTTTGCAGGGCTGCCAATCGCCATGAAAAACGCACCGGATTCTCTGAAAAAACTGCAATTTAGGTTGCCCCTTCCAATGACAGAGATGGTGTCGCATGGGCATTAAAAAGAATTCTGAGCGACAAACTTTGAAAGCATCATCCTTTCAAATTCGATTGTGTGAAAATCCATCCTGCGGACTGCGCTACCCGTTGGTTGAAAACCATCCCTATGGCGAGCGTTGCCCTGCCTGTTTCGGTACTACGCGGTTGGTATTAACGCGGACGCTTGCGCCCGAACCATGCCCACCGCCTAACAGCATGGAAAGACCTCCCATAGAGGCATTGCTGGATAACATTCGCTCGGCATGGAATGTCGGCTCGATGTTCCGGACAGCTGAAGGGTACGGATTATGCCATATGCATTTATGCGGAATTGCACCGACACCGACAACAGCTGATTTAAACAAAACAGCCCTCGGTGCAGAAAAATCCATCCCCTGGACTTACCATAAGAATTCAGTTCAAGCTGGAGTAAGACTAAAAAAGGATGGATATCTTCTTTGGGCGATGGAACAAGATTCTCGCGCCATCCCTATTTCAGAAATAATCATACGGGATGGCAGCTTTCTCCGATCCCAAGGGATAATTCTTATTGCCGGGAATGAAGAAACGGGCGTTGATCCTGGCTTACTCGAGCTGTGCGATGAAATTATATACCTGCCCATGCGGGGAAATAAGCGCTCGTTCAATGTTGCGGTAGCTTTTGGGATCACTATTCAGTTCTTGTGTTTTCTTCTTCAACAGAACGAATCCACTCACAAAAACCTTGAAAATAAATAAGCAGATGATAATTAAAGAAAGTTTCTTGATCGAAGTACTTATTAAGGGATGCCAAAGAATCGGTCCAGCTATTTACGGATAAATAAAAGTCATCCCGTTTGGGATGGCTCTTGCTATTTATTATCCTTGCTTCGCTTTCGCTTGATTTGCAACAGCCGCTGCTGCTTTTGCGACAGCCTCTGGATCACCCAGATAATAGTGGGTCACTGGCTTCAAATCATCAGTCAGTTCGTACACCAACGGGATGCCGGTAGGAATATTAAGCTCGGGAATTTCTGCATCTGACACATTATCAAGATATTTGACCATGGCACGTAAACTATTGCCATGTGCAACGACTAGAACACGCTTACCTGAAAGGATCATTGGAGCAAGCGTGCTATGCCAGTATGGCAATACTCGATTTAGCGTAATCTTCAATGATTCCGTAGAAGGTATTTCTTCTGGCTTAAGACCAGCATAACGACGATCAAACCGAGGATGGCGTTCGTCATTCAAATCTAACGCCGGAGGCGGGACATCATAACTGCGCCGCCAAATTTTTACCTGCTCGTCTCCATACTTGACCGACATTTCTGATTTATTCAATCCCTGGAGGGCACCGTAGTGTCGCTCATTCAACTGCCAGGCGCGCACGACCGGAATCCATTCTAATCCGGTCTCCTCCATTACAAGCCAGAGTGTTCTTATAGCTCTCTTAAGTACCGAAGTAAATGCGATATCAAAATCGTAATTACCTTCTTTTATTAGCTTTCCTCCAGACCGGGCTTCAGCGCATCCTTGCTCGGTAAGGTCAACATCCGTCCAGCCGGTAAATCGGTTTTCTAGATTCCATGTACTCTGACCGTGGCGGATAAGAACAAGTTTATATTTAGTTGTCATATTCATAACTCCACTCTACATGTAAAACCGCCAGGGGCTTATGCTCCTGGCGGTTTTCGGGGTTTCCGTTATTTAGCGGATCGCCAGTTCGGTTTCGGGATCAAAGATGTGGATATTATCCATGTTGAAGGCCACCTGCAATTGGTCGCCCATCCTAAAGGTCGTACGAGGATCAACTCGGGCTACATAATTGTTTGTGCCACTGACCAGGTACAAGAAAATTTCGTTACCCATTAACTCAGTCACATCTACTTTTGTTGGTACCATTTCAGCATGGATGGAGGATGGAAGATACATCGGGTCGTGAATGTCTTCTGGACGAATCCCAAAGACTATCTTCTTGTCCATATAGGCTTCGTAAGGCTTCGTGTGTTCAGAGGGGATCGGAATAGCGAATGCGCCAGCGTCCACAACAAACTTTCCATCCGCCTTTTTCAACGTGGCAGGGAAGAAGTTCATCGCGGGAGAACCAATGAAGCCGGCTACAAACATGTTGTTCGGGAAATCATAAAGGTGCTGTGGCGTATCCAGCTGCTGAAGAACACCCTTATTAATGACTGCGATACGAGTTGCCATGGTCATCGCTTCTATCTGATCATGGGTCACATAGATAAACGTAGTTCCCAGACGCTGCCATAGCTTGGTAATATTTGCGCGAGTTTCAACGCGCAATTTTGCATCCAGGTTGGAGAGGGGTTCATCAAAGAGGAATACCTGCGGATGGCGCACTATCGCACGACCCACCGCGACGCGTTGTCGCTGTCCACCCGATAGCTGGCGCGGTTTACGAGTGAGTAATTCCCCGATCCCAAGGATATCTGCGGCTTCCTGCACGCGGCGCTTGATTTCATCCTTGGGTGTCTTACGAAGTTTGAGGCCAAATGCCAGGTTGTCATAGACGGTTAAGTGAGGATATAACGCATAGGACTGAAAAACCATCGCTATATCCCGGTCCTTAGGTGGAACATCATTTACGACTCGATCAGAAATACGAATTTCGCCTTTGGTAATCTCTTCAAGACCGGCCAATAGACGCAATGCGGTAGTCTTACCACAGCCTGATGGTCCTACAAAGACAAGAAACTCCTTATCCTCGATGACCAAATTCAAGTCATTCACGGCTGCGACATTGCCAAACTCTTTTGTTACATGGTCATACGTTACACTAGCCATTTTAGCCTCCGTTATTTTTGAGTATAGTGGTTTTATTATAGCGCAACTTTCGAAAAAATATCACATTTTCTAATATGACTTCTTTGGAAACTCACCCTAGGAATTGAAAAATAAAATGAGGTTCTGCGTTTACCTGCATATAAAAATCGGAATGGATAATTCCCGTAACATGAAATCCAATGTACTGCCTATCACCATTTCGATCACTGCAGAGCCGCTATAGCCGCCCATGAGCACCAAATTTATTTGACGATCTAGAACGATGTCTTTTATCTCATTTTCTGATCCATTATTAACCACAAAATCTGCATCTATTTCATGCAATTCTAAATATGTACGAGCAAAATCCTGGATCTTAGGAGAAAATCTTGATCTCTCCGGGACAGTGAACACCGTCAGGTGGGTTTTCCATAGTTCCGCAAGGTATGTCGCCACAAAAAGGGCTTCTTTTGACTTTGGACTGCCATCATAGGCTAACAAAGCGCGATCCATGCTGCTCGATTTCCCGGGGACCGCCAACAAGGGGCGCGAAGACCTGGAAATAATGGATCGGAAGGGAGAATTTAGAACAGCGAAACCTGCTTGCGGAGGATGGCTCACTTTTATAACAATTAAATCCGCCAGTATCGCTCTTTCGTAGATTTTCCGTGTAATTTCACCAACTTCGATGACCAGATTTCCATCCAGGTGAGCAATCTCACACTTATGCTTGAAAATCTTTTGCATTTCTAAGACGGCAGAGTTATTCAACATTTTCTTCGATTTCACTACATGCAGACCATGCAACCGTGCGCCGTCTTTTTGCCCGATGACAATCGATTGTTCAAGCGCTTGCCAGCTTTCCGGATCTCCGCCTATGGGGACAAGAATGTCATTAAAAAGACGCTCGGTATAGCGATCCATAATCCTAGCTTCGCGCCAACTGCCCAATTTTTTTTCATAACCCTCAGCCTGTGAACTCTCCTTTACTGCCAGATCCGACACGGCCGCCTCGGGGCTGATCGACCACCCGAGCTCTTCTTGCAGTACCTCGCGGTGCTCAGAAATCCACAAATACATATCGGTTATGGTTCTCGCTGAAAACCAGCGCATAAGACCACGATCCCGGATAGAGTCGGCCAAAGGTGTATATATTTTGTCATACCACTCAATAACCGCCTCCGAAAAGGAAACTTTTCCAAGGCTTGTCTCCTGTAATAATAATTCCTGTATTTGGATTTGCTGCTTGAGCTTTTCGTATTGTCCAGGGATTGTGACGCTCAAGTCAATATTAGGTCGTAAATTATTGATCCCGGTTTCCTCGATAAAGTCAGCATATTCCGCTTTAATAATTAAATCATCGGGCTGAATGTCCGGGGTAATCGGCACTGTAGTTTTGATCTCGATAACATGTGCGTCGATAAATTCCACACCTTCTTGCAGGGCTATGGAGACACGATGATTCCCGTCAAGGACAAAATAAACATCTCCCACCTGGTACACTTCGATTGGCGGTAATCCGGTTTCATTGGGGTTCATGAAAACAGATTTCACACGCGCCCAGCGTTCCTGGTCATTGGCTTTCCGCGGTAAGAAAGTGCGGGTAAATTCTGTGTATCGGCCAACGGACCCTACGATGGCTTTTACAGGGATCGTTCGTGTACCCCCCTCCGAGCGTGCTCTTAGCTTCAATTGGCGGGCGACGACCTCGTAGGATAGCAGGTCATTTGATCTGCCTGTCACTAGAGCGAATACCTCTTCCAACGCGGCACGTTGACGGGCAATTTGAAAATCATGTAAGGCCTTTTTATAATCACGTTGATCCACCATTTATCTCCAAATGATCCTGCCACAAGATTTTAAGAAAATTCAATGTCATTGCTGCTTATGGCCAAATGATTATCCCATTTTCCATGCTCAACATCAAGTCCCTTGCTTATTTTCAGTTTCAGATTAGAATGTCAGCATGGCTGTCAACGATGTCACCCCTATACGCCAGCAATACCTGGAAATCAAGCGACAATACCCTACCACGATTCTCTTCTTTCGGCTTGGTGACTTTTACGAAACCTTTGACGAAGATGCTGAAATCATATCGAGGGAATTGGATATCGTCCTGACATCACGACCCATTGGCAAAGGATTACGCGCCCCTTTGGCGGGTATACCCTATCATGCCGTCGACAGCTATCTTGCTCGCCTTATCGATAAAGGCTACCATGTTGCGATCTGCGAGCAGGTTGGTGATCAACCTGCCAAGGGCATCTTTCCACGCAAGGTTGTACGCGTAGTTACTCCAGGCACCCTGATCGATTCCAGCCTTCTCCCAGGCGACGCCAACAATTACCTCGCATCCATCGTGATTGAAGATGGGCGTACGGGAATTGCCTATGTTGATATTTCCACAGGCGAATTTGCAGTCACGGAACTCGAACTTGCCGATGGAACACCTCTACGAGCCGAACTGGCGCGCTTAAATCCCGCTGAAATCATCCACCCCGACAATATCATCCTTCCTAACGGAACGCAGGGGCACATCACACCATGGCCATCATGGCGATTCGAACCTGGACGCGCAAGCGAAACACTTCTTGCACACTTTGGCGTTTCAACGCTTGAAGGATTTGGCTTTAAAGCATTGTCTGGAGCGATTCGGGCGGCAGGCGGTATCCTTCAATATCTAAAAGAAACCGATAGTGAAGCACTTAATCTGCTTAATAATCTGCGGGTATATTCCACCTCGGAATTCATGGCACTTGATAGTGCCACACGTCGAAATCTCGAATTGACAGAAACGCTTCGCGGCGATCTGAAAGGTTCCCTACTTGGCACGCTGGATGCAACTTTGACACCGATGGGAAAACGTTTGATCCGCCAATGGGTAAGCCAACCTTTGCTCGATGAAAATAAAATCAAATCACGACAGGACGGCGTGGAGGTTTTCTTCACACATTCGATGTTGCGCGCAGAACTTCGCTCTAATCTAAAACCGCTGGCTGATCTCGAGCGTTTGACTAATAGACTCCTTGCCAATCATGCCCTGCCTCGTGATCTAATCGCATTGCGCGAATCATTGCAGTGTTTACCTTCAATCATACAGCTCTTCATTGATGATGCCTTATACGCGGCCCTCCCTATACACACTCTAGAACCATGTAGTAATGAACTGGGGTTGCTCGAATCTTCGATTAACGATAATTCACCGCAGACACTTCAAAACACCGGCATCATTCGTCCGGGTTACTCTGTCGAGCTTGACAGTGTCATAGAGGCTTCACAGCATGCCAGGGAATGGATAAACAACCTCGAAGCCGTCGAGCGAGAGCGAACAGGAATAAAGACATTAAAAGTTGGATACAACAAGGTATTCGGTTATTACATTGAGGTTTCTCAAGGACAAACTGTCAACGCCCCTGCTGATTATGTACGAAAACAGACGCTTGTGAATGCTGAGCGATACATCACACCAGAAATGAAAGAGTATGAAACCCTTGTGCTTAATGCAGAGGAACGCATTCGAGAGATCGAACTGCGTCTATTCAAGGAGATCTGCATTACCCTGGCAAAATCAGCTGACCCATTGCTCCAAACCGCCCGCGCCCTTGCTGAGCTGGATACTCTCGCATCCCTGGCGGAGGTCGCTGCGCTAAATGGGTACACCCGACCAAAAATCGAAGGCAGTGTAATATTCGACATTCGCGAAGGGCGTCATGCCGTTGTAGAAAAAACCCTAAAAGGGGAACGTTTCGTCCCTAACGATATTACCTTTGAATCAGGCGAGATCGTGCGGATCATCACCGGGCCAAATATGTCTGGGAAATCCACTTATTTACGGCAAGCAGCGCTCATCACACTGATGGCACAGATGGGATCTTTCGTCCCTGCGCAATCGGTAAATTTGGGTCTCGTGGATCGAATCTTCACCCGCATCGGTGCAAAAGACGAAATTCAAGCTGGCCAGTCCACTTTCATGGTGGAGATGATCGAGACGGCGAACATTCTGCACCATGCCACTCCACGTTCATTGCTAATCCTGGATGAGGTTGGCCGTGGCACAAGCACCTATGATGGTGTTTCGATTGCATGGGCGGTCGTCGAATACATTCACAACCATCCATCGTTACGGGCGAAGACTCTATTTGCTACTCACTATCACGAACTTACTCAATTGGCGGAAATACTACCTGGCGTAAGAAATTACAATGTGGCGGTAACAGAAGCCGAAGGGCATGTAGTTTTTTTGCATAAAATCATTCCGGGTGGGTCAGACCGGTCTTATGGAATCCATGTAGCACAATTGGCCGGGCTTCCAAAACCAGTCATCCAGCGTGCTAATGAGATAATGACCGAATTGGAAAAAACATCGGGACGTGTAGTAGCCGTAAAAGGGTTTGAAACCCGGCAGATTGCCCTGTTTCCTGAGACAAATCCTTTATTGGAAGAAATAAAAAATCTTGATATTAATGGACTTTCACCAATTGAAGCATTAAATAAACTCTATGAATGGAAAAAAAGATTTTCAAAGTAGCGAATAACGAGAAAACTAGGGAATTACTCTAATTCTGCAAATAAAAATAGAGCAACTCTATTTCGAATAGTAAATTCGACCTTATTACGAACGACGACCTATAACTTAAGAATCAACTTGCCTGCCATCGCATTTATGATGGGAGGCAAGTTGATTGATACTAGAGCGAATATGGATTAAACCAAATCGCTAACAGGCGCCTTGGACCGTGCTATCGCCCAGATAGTGGCTGCAAGAAGACCAATAGCGACAATCACGACAGCAAAGTTTAGGCTGCCATCGGCATTCTGCATAGAATATTTGACAATAATGGGAGCTGCCAACAGGCTGACTAGATTGGCGACTTTGATCATTGGATTCAAAGCTGGCCCGGCAGTATCTTTAAGTGGATCACCCACAGTGTCGCCAACGACACCCGCCTTATGGCGTTCTGAGCCTTTCCCAGTATTTGCAACCAGATCGCGCGGCTCGTCCTCGATTGATTTTTTAGCGTTATCCCAAGCTCCACCGGCGTTAGACATGAATACTGCCAGCAATTGACCTGAAAGGATGATCCCCGCTAGAAAACCTCCCAGAGCTTCCACTTGTAATACCAAACCAATCACCAATGGCATCAGCACTGAAATCGTTGCCAATGGGATCAACTCCTTTTGAGCGGAAGCAGTAGAGATCTCTACGACACGTCCATAATCTGGTTTAACAGTACCTTCCATGATCCCTGGGATCCTGAACTGACGACGAACCTCTTCGACAATCTGCCCGGCAGCACGGCTGACCGCCCGAATGGATAGCGAACTGAAAAGCCAGGGCAGCGCACCGCCTAGAAGCAGGCCAACAAATACTTTCGTATCCGAAAGCCGGATCACATCCATGGGAACCAAACCCAATTGGGTTTGCACGCGACCAACATCTGTTATATACGAAGCAAACAAACTCACCGCTGCAATAACAGCCGATGCAATTGCTACCCCTTTGGTGATAGCCTTGGTGGTGTTTCCAACCGCATCCAGGTCAGCCATAATTTGGCGAGCATTTTTGGTTTCCTCATCTTCCATATCGTGCCAAGCCATTTCACCGATGCCATTCGCATTGTCGCTAATGGGGCCGTATGAATCCATGGCAACATTGTTGCCGGTATGGCTGAGCATCCCGATACCAATCATTGCAACAGCGTATAACACGTAAACGGCGCCATCTCGACTGAAAAGTGACAAGGCAAGGAGAAAACTAATGACAATAACCACCAATGCCCACACACTGGATTCCATGCCCACCGATAAACCTGACAGGATCGTCGTGGCAGGTCCGGTGCCAGTGGATTTGACGATTTCCTTGACCGGCGGCTTTTTGGTAGAGGTAAAGTATGAAGTAAGAGGATTGAAAGCTACGGCTAATCCAACACCGATGGCAGTAAGAGCTGCAAAACGCCAATCATGTGCGTAGACGATTGCGATCAAAAATGCGATCGTGGTCGTGAACACACTGGAGACTTCGTATGAGCGAAACATAGCATCTTCTGCATCGTGGGCTCGCATGAATTTTATCGGGAACTTCTCCCAAATCGGAACAGTGAACGTACCCAACATTGAACTGATTACACCGACTGCACGGATGATCAACGGGTAGACGATCCACTTCAAGTCGCCTGTGATGGCAACTAAAGTCAGACCCAGGATTAATCCCGATACGATTGTGACTTCGTATGACTCGAAAATGTCAGCTGCCATACCTGCACAATCCCCGACATTGTCGCCAACTAAATCAGCGATCACAGCGGCATTGCGCGGATCATCTTCCGGAATATCTTTTTCAACTTTTCCAACCAGGTCAGCACCAACATCCGCTGCCTTGGTATAGATACCACCGCCTACGCGCATGAACAAAGCGAGCAAGGTTCCACCAAAACCAAAACCGAGCAATGCATCAGGAGCTGCCTTACCAAAAACAATGAAAATGAGCGTTCCTCCCAACAATCCCAATCCATCCGTAAGCATGCCTGTAATTGTTCCAGCATAATATGCGATGGAAAGGGCTTCGTTAAACCCGCGACGCGAGGCGGAGGCAACCCTGATATTTGCCTGCACTGCCATGCGCATGCCATATTGACCGACGATCAATGAAAATGATGCGCCCATAATGAAGGCGATTGTACGACCAAAGGCAATGACCATCGTTGTCCCCTGTGTGCCCAATGCCTTGAATTCCTCTTGTGCCTCAAGGCTGGGGGGAACTACGTAAACGCTAAAAAACATCACAAGTGTAAGAACCCCCACAATTGGCAGGATGGTTTTCAGCTGGCGGCCAAGGTATGAATCAGCACCGATGCGTATTGCATTCCAAATTTCCTGCATTTTCGCGGTCCCCTTGTCCTTTTTGAGGACCACGCCTCGCAACCACCAGGCATAAGCAAGACTGATGAATGCGGCAAATAAAACAAAAAGTATAGCAATCTGCTCAAAGTCATTCAGGCCATGACGACTGCCCAACAAAAAAATATCCATATTTCCTCCATGAGCGAAATCGGGGATTTTAATCATTTCACGCCCTGCAGCGCGAATGATTTTAAGTAATTTTACACTAATAAAATAATCAAAAACAGTGACACTTATCTATCTTGAAATATGACAATATTATATTTTATAAACACGAATTGATGTGGATCGGTCAGAAATATTAACATATTATTAGAGTTTCTGAAGCTACTTGACTTTGAAATGAATTTTCTGTATAGTGATACACGGTGCACAAACGACCATGGCACAGCTGCCTCAGGCTGCCGTGCCTTTTGTTTCGCTAAAGCTCCAAAAAACCAGAGTTTCTACCCAGGCTTCGGGGAATCAGGCCAAGAGCCTGTTAGTCTATCTACGCGCAACCCGATACCACCATATACGCCGGTGGCGTTTACTGAAGGCCTACAATTACCCAATTTTAATGGGTATTGTATTTAGGAATAAAAAAGAGTATCCTAATTCTGATTTAATATGAAGGACAAGAAAATTAAGAAACGTATTGATGACCCGCTGCTGATCGGTGTCGAAGAGGAAGACGAGGAATACTCTGCTCTGGCTCGGTTGATTGAGCTGGGACGGCAAAAATCCTACGTAACCATCGACGATATCCTCCACTTCTTTCCTGATGCCGAGCAAGATGTAGAGCAATTGGAAGAAGCTTTTGCCGCGCTATTAAGCGCAGGTATTCCTTTCATTGAAGACGCTTCGACGCTTGAACCATCCGAGGACGAATTAATTGCGGCAGAAGGACATGAGGCTGAACCCGAAGCAGAACCTGATATTTCCTTGGATGACTATTTGGCGAACATAGATACCGACGATACAATCGGTTTATATCTCAAGGAAGTTAGCAGAGTACCGCTTCTGACAGCTGGAGAGGAAGTCGAACTTGCCCAACGGATTGAGCGAGGGCGGATGGCACGCGAAGAACTCGCTAAGGGCAACGTAAATCCACGCCGCAGAATGGAATTACGACGACTGATCGAAGACGGATGGGCTGCGCGCGAGCATCTGATCACCGCCAACTCGCGTCTTGTAATTTCAGTCGCAAAAAAATACATGGGGCGCGGCGTGCCTTTCCTCGATCTGATCCAGGAAGGCAATATCGGATTAATCCGTGCAACGAAGAAATTTGATTATCGCCGTGGTCACAAATTCTCGACTTACGCCACATGGTGGATCCGCCAAGCCGTCACCCGTGCTATCGCTGATCAAGGACGCACCATTCGCGTTCCCGTTCACATGGGTGACCAAATTAACAAGTTGTTGCGTGTTCAACACCAATTGACTCAACGACTCGGACGAGAACCCTCTGTGGAAGAACTTGCAGACGCTCTGGAAGTGCCACCCAAGAAAGTTGAAAACATGATACAGGTGGCACGCCGGCCATTATCGCTGGAGACACCTACAGACGATGAAGAAGATTCTGTCTTGGGCGATTTTATCGAGGACGATGATGCGACTCCCCCCGATGACACAGCCACCTACAATTTGCTGCGGGAACACTTGAGCGAAGTGCTAAACGGACTCCCCCCTCGCGAGGTAAGGATATTGCAATTACGCTATGGCTTGCTTGATGGACAGGCGTACACCCTCGAGGAGGTCGGGCGTAAAATGGGTGTCACGCGCGAGCGCGTCAGGCAAATCGAAGCACAGGCTCTCAGCCGCCTGCGACACCCTTCAATCCGACGTAAGCTGAGAGACTATCTGGGCGAATAGTTTTCCCCGTTTCAAGAGTGGCATGTAAGAGCATGCCACTCTTGCTTTTTACAGTGTAAAATTAGATGGGGAACACTCTTATGCGAACGGGCGATTATCTCATCCAGGCATGGCGAATCTACACAGCGGCGCGCTGGATTCCAACGGGAAGCCGCGTGTTGGATGTTGGCTGTTATCAGGGCGATCTGTTCAAATGGCTTGGTAACAGGATCGCGCCCAGCGTCGGCATCGATCCACTTTACAAGCAAACAGACGATCTCAGCCGCCACCAGTTTTTGCCCATCCTGTTTAAAGGGACATTACCTTTTCCGGACGGCTCCTTCGACGCTGTTGTGCTCCTGGCGACTATTGAACATATGCAGGATAAATTCGCTATTGCCCTTGAAGCCCGGCGGCTTTTGCGCAGGGGAGGCAGGGTATTAATTACAGCGCCTTCTGCACTTGTAGATAAAATTCTCCACTTTTTAATTCGGCTGCGCCTGGTGGATGGTATGTCCCTGGAGGAACACCACGGTTTTGAGCCATCTGAATTGCCAGCTATTTTTGAACAAGCCGGGTTCAGGACAATTGTCCAGCGCAAATTCCAGTTTGGGTTGAATAACCTTTTCGTCTTTGAAAATACTTAATTTTTTCCCCCATGCCCATTATGGACAAAACAGTAAAGTTATCCATCCTGATACCCTGCCTGAACGAAGCAGAAACCATCGAGAAATGCGTCTGCAAAGCGCATTCATTCCTGGTCGCGAACCAGATCGCCGGTGAGATCCTCGTTGCCGACAACGGCAGCACGGACGGCTCCGCCGAACTTGCCCGGCGGGCAGGAGCGAGGGTTGTGCATATCCGCGAAAAAGGCTACGGAAGCGCCCTGCTGGGTGGAATCCATGCGGCAGAGGGCGAAACCATCATCATAGGCGACGCGGACGACAGCTATGATTTCTCCAACTTGAAGGTGTTTACCGATGCCCTGGAACAGGGATATGAACTGGTTATGGGAAACCGTTTCAAAGGCGGGATCATGCCCGGAGCCATGCCCTTCCTGCACCGGTATCTGGGCAATCCGGTTTTAAGCTGGCTTGGCAGGTTGTTCTTTGGAAGCACAATCAATGATTTTCATTGCGGACTGCGCGGCTTTCGCCGCGACGCAATCCTCGCATTGAATTTGCAAACCACCGGAATGGAGTTCGCCAGCGAAATGGTGGTAAAAGCCTCGCTCAAAAAGTTAAAAATGGTGGAGGTACCCACCATTCTTTACCGGGATGGACGCAGCCGTCCGCCCCACCTGCGCACCTGGTCAGATGGCTGGCGGCACCTGCGTTTCCTGCTGATGTACAGCCCGCGCTGGTTGTTTTTCTATCCCGGACTTTTCTTGATCGCTGCCGGTCTAATAGTCTCGGCATTGCTGCTCCCCGGACCACGAGTAATCGGCAGGTTGACTTTTGACATCAACACCCTCATGTATGCTGCCTTCCTGATTATCCTGGGGCTGCAATCGGTGCTGTTTTCACTTTTCACCAAAGTTTTTGGAATCAGCACCGGTTTTTTGCCCAAAGATGCAGAGACCGAAAATTTCCTGAAGATGTTGAGCCTGGAGCGGAGCCTGCTCCTGGGGATACTGATGATTTTTCTCGGGTTGGCAAGCTCAGTCGGGGCAGTCATTTACTGGGGGGAACAATCTTTTGGTCCAATCAACCCTGCCCTGTCCATGCGGCTGGTAATTCCGGGAACAGTGTTGTTCTCCTGCGGGTTCCAAGTGCTTTTTTCCAGTTTTTTCATCGGCATTCTCACGACAAAGCGACGATAACATGATCTACCGCACAGAAAACCCACAGATCGCACGCTTCCTCCTGCCGCAACTGCGGGATGTGCTTTTCTTCGTTATTTTCCTGGCAGCGATTTCCTTCGGGCCGCGCATGCTCAACATGGATGGCGACCTGCCGCGCCACCTTCTTAGCGGGCGTCTAATCCTCACTACGCACAGTGTGCCGATCACGGAACCGTTTGTCTATCCCTATGCGGGCCAGACTTATGTTTCGCACGAATGGCTGGCGGATGTTATCCTGTTCCTTGTTTACAAAGCCGCTGGGCTGACGGGGATTGTGCTTTTCTGCGCGGTGTTGCTCGCTGCTGCATTCACCCTGCTTTACAGCGAACTATCTATCCGGCTGGATCTCAAAATCCCGGTCCTATTCCTGGTGGCCTGGGGCGCGGCGGTTTCCTCGCTCAATTGGATCACCCGCCCGCACATCATTTCGATGTTTTTGCTGGGAATTTGGCTCATTTGGACTGGCAGGTTGGCGCGTGGCGAGAAGGCGCGACTCTGGCTTTTTCCGCTATTCATGATCGCTTGGAGCAACCTGCACGGGGAATTCATCGCCGGGATTCTCGTCTTGTTCGCGTATGCCGCGGGCTGGTTGTGGGATTTCGTCTTCGATCGCGCCAACGCCGATATAAAGATTGGCAAAAATCTCTGGTTGGCGCTGGTCTTTTCGCTCCTGGCAACGCTGGCCAACCCGGCATGGATTCTACCCTGGAAGACCGTGCTCGGATTTGTCAACAACCGTTACCTGATGTCGCGCATGGCGGAATCCAACCCTCCAGATTTTCACCAGCCACAGTTTTCTGTGCTGCTCGGCCTGCTAGTATTTTCCATTTTTCTGCTGGCGGTAAACAAAAAGAGAATTTCCACCGGACAGGCATTCCTGCTGGCAGGTTTCAGCGCGTTGAGCCTGATGGCGTCGCGCAACCTGCACCTGTACGGGGTCGTTGCGCCGTTCGTGCTGGCGGAGGCGGTTAGCGGCGCTCTGGCAGTCGGAGTCATTGCGCGAGTTGAAAATATACTGCGCAACGTGGAAAGCCGGCTTCGGGGCGTTCTCTGGCCGATTATAATCACCCTTGCCTTTGGCATTGTGCTGATTTTTTCAACGGCTGGCAGCATTTTCCGGTTTAACCCAGCGTTTTTCCCGGTGGAAGCGGTACAATGGCTGGAAACCCACCCGCAAACCGGAAATATGTTCAACAACCTAGATTGGGGTGGCTACCTTGCCCTGCACCTGTGGCCGGGACAAAAGGTCTTCGTGGACAGCATGGCTGATACCAGCGGCGAACTCACCCGCCAGTTCGAGACGGTGGTCACGCTTTCAGATGGCTGGCAGGATTTGCTGGCGCAATACGATGTGATCTGGGCCATCATCCCAGCACGCGCACCGCTGGCGAAAGCGTTCAACGAGGCTGGCTGGCAGTTGTTATACTCTGATTCCACTGCTGTAATTTTGAGAAAACCATGAAAAAGGCCTTCCTGTTTTCCCCTTTTTTATTTGCCATTTATCCCCTCCTGACAATGAACTTGTGCAATCCCGGCGAGATACGCGTGATTGAAACCCTGCGCATGTTAGGAATGACCCTGCTCATCACTGGCGTGGACACCCTCCTGCGCCCGCAGACCTTCATCCCTGCCTTGCAATACAACGGCACGGAATTGCCGATCGAAGACAACACCTTCTCCGCCGCTGTTGGTCGATGTGTTGCACCATACACCCAACCCCGGACAAGTTCTGAAAGAGTGTGCGCGCGCCTGCCGCAGGAGCATCCTTGTCAAAGACCATTTTTCAGAAACCCTGTTTGACCTCTCCCTTCTTCAATTTCTGGATTGGGTAGGCAACCGCCACCACGGCGTGGCATTGCCCTACAACTACTTCTCGCGCGAAAAATGGGAAACAATGCTTTCCGCCAACAGACTGGAAGAAAAACAACGCACGGAGAAAATACCGGGGTTGTATCCCTTATTCTTCCAAAACATCATCGGGGAAAAAATTCAGTTCATAGCGAAACTCTCGCGCGTATGAAGACACGGATTGCGTTTCACCCCTTTCTCTTCGTTGCATACGCCGTGCTTGGCGTCTATCAAATCAACGCTAACTTTGAATCTAATCTCCCCTACCTGGTGGATAAGATTTTTTATGCAACCTGGAATGGCTCTTGCCAATTTCTTGATGTTACTAATGAGGTCGGACAAGCATGCATTTTGAGTGATACTTCGGGTGAAAGTAATTTCCAACCCGATAAATCTATGTCGAACTCGTTTAGTAAATTTCATTAATCAGCATATTTTCTTATCCAGCTATAATTTATGAAAAAACCTATCCCAATATATCCATTTTTGATCGCGATCTATCCGGTGCTAACTTTATATTCTCGTAATCCGGGCGAAATACTACCGCAAGAAATTGTTCGGCCACTGGTTATCGCCATCGGAGCGACCCTCGCACTCATTCTAGCCTTCCACTGGCTGACCAGCAACCAGAAGCACGCTTTCTTCCTCGCCGCGTTGACGATATTCTATTTATCCTCCTCGCAGCTTGCATACCGCATTATCGAGGGCACCCTGTGGAAGCAGGTCAGCCCTTATCTGCACGTTGCCATCATTGCTTTAGAATTATTGCTCGTGGCTTTGTTCGCCTCGCGGACAATCTGGCGGAAATATTTGGCTTCTCGCATTGATACACTCACGCAATATTTCAATTTATTCGCTGCACTGGCACTTCTATTTCCGCTCTTTACGCTGGGCAGTTTCTGGACCAAGGCAGCCAACGACGCCCCTCACCCTTGGTCAACATATATTGGTTTAAAAGACTCGCCGCAGGCGCTGAGAACGCCAGCCAATGCGCCAGACATCTATTACATCATCCTAGATGGCTATGCCCGCGAAGATATTTTACAGGAATATTATCAGTTCGATAATTCTGAATTTCTGGATTATCTGCGCGAAAATGGCTTCTACGTTGCTGACCAAAGTCACACCAACTATGTGCAGACGGCGCTTTCACTCTCGTCCTCGCTTAACTTCGATTACCTGGAATTCGCTGCCGAGCTAACCGATAAGAACACGCTCAACCGCACGCCGCTTTTCGAGTTACTGCGAAACAATCGCGCCCGTCAAATGCTGGCAGAACATGGTTACCGATTCGCGGTCTACGACAGCGGCTACACCTTCACCGAAATTAAAGACGCAGATGTTTTCATATCACCCTACTACGGACAACCCACCGAGTTTGAGCGTTGGTTTTATAGCACTACGGCAATCAATGCCCTCTTTGAACCAGGTTTTTCATTAACGCCACAATTGCACAATCTAATGCCCCTGGCCAGCTACGCTACACATCGTGGTTTTGTCCTTGGGGAGCTGGATAATCTCGCCGCTGCGCCAAAAATTCCCGGTCCGAAATTTGTCTTTGCGCATATCGTCGCCCCACATCCGCCCTTCGTTCTTGCCGCGGATGGTTCGCCCATCACCCCCAAGCGACCTTACTTGACGGGAGATGGCGCGGGATTTATGGACAGTGTCGATGAATACCGCAGCGGATATATCGCTCAAATGGAATTCATCAACGCGCGAGTCAAGACAGTTCTCGACAATATCCTGGCTCAGTCTCCGGATGCCATTATCATACTGCAGGGTGACCATGGCCCCGGTTCACTCCTGAACCGCGATTCACTCGAAAATAGCTGTATGCGCGAACGAACCTCGATTCTCAACGCCTATCGCTTTCCTGGGCAGGGACAGGCACTCTATCCGGAAATTACGCCCGTTAACACATTCAGGGTGTTGTTTAATGCTTATTTTGAAGCGAATTACAACCTACTCCCCGATAAAACTTTTTTTTCACCGCAAAGTTACCCCTACGAATTCGTCGATATCACCTCGAATCGGGACGCCCCCTGCTTACCTTAAACGATTAAAACGTTGCGAATTGAGCGACAATATTAGAGTAGGAATTGCCAAAAGTCATCTAAGAAATAGGAACAGGATTGGTGTGAACTTAAATCAAAAACGTCTTCGCCCACTTTTGACCGGCCTGCTTGCGTTGGTTTGGCTGCTGACGGTATTCATTGGGTATATTTACATCCACAAACCGTTTTCTGCCATGGAATTTGCCGGGATTTTGGCAATCGTCTGGAGAACTGTAGTGGCGTTAGCCATCATCTCCCTTGCAGGTGGAATCGGTTCATTGACAAAACTACGCGACCTCGATCTGCCTCCACTCACTCTGGCAGCACTGACTGCAGGACTGGGGCTGGGAATCATCAGTATCACTGTACTGGTAATTGGCGCATCCATCGGCATCAATGCTTTTCTTTGGGTAGTATTTCTCGCGGCGCTCATCTTGCTCCGCAAACCGGTATTTTCCTGGTGGAAATACTGGCAGGCTGCAAACCAGTTATGGGAAGGTACCAGCAGGTTTGCCCGAACCATTTTGGCCTTGACCATTGTGATTCTAATTTGCCAGTACGTAATAGCCTTGGCTCCGCCACTACAGTTCGACGCGCTCATGTATCATCTTGCCATTCCAAAGGCGTACCTCCAATTAGGTCGTATTACTTATCTACCGGATACTATCTTCTGGGGTATGCCCGAACAAGTTGAAATGCTCTACACGCTCGCCATGTCGATTGGAGGCGCCGAATCGGCAACCGTTTTAGGCTGGTGGATAGGTTTCCTAACGCTGGCGGGGCTGGCAGGTTATACGGAAAGATTGTTCAGCAGTGATGCGGCCTGTGTGGCGGTTGCCAGCCTGATGTGCGCCTCGGGACTGACGATTTCCCTTTCAAGCGGATACGTCGAATGGACAACGATGCTATTCGGGTTAGCAATGTCAGTTTGTCTCATCCAGTGGGCGCTTAATAGAGATCAGTCGACGTTGATTTTAGCGGGCTTATTTGCAGGAATGGCACTTGGCACAAAATACACTGCCGGGGTTGCTTTACTTGCCGGTTGCGTCGTCGTCTTATTCTTTCAGAAACCATATTCACTCAAACAGATAGTCACCAACCTAATCATATTCGGTGGGACAGCAGTGATTATTACGCTTCCCTGGTGGCTCAAAAATATCCTGGCAACTTCCAATCCGTTTTACCCGTTTCTTATTCCCGCTGGAGCCATGGACACCACCTATCTGGCTCTTCTTCAATATGCGCCCACCCATCATGATTGGTCGCGGTTGGCGCTGCTACCATGGCAAATCACGATCTGGGGTGCGGATGGCAAGGTGGGATTTTCGACATCTATTGGACCTCTACTGCTCGGCCTGAGCATCCTAACGCCGATCAACTGGCACGAACGATCCTTCGAACAACACCTGGCGACGAAAATTGCCGGAACTGTGCTGATAACCAGCTTAGTGACCTGGGCAATTGCCAGTCAATTCAGCGGCTTGCTCATCCAGACCAGGTTATTCCTAACTATTTTTCCTACCTGGGCAATGTTGGGTGCGGCAGGTTACATGGCAATTTTACTTGTTAGGGCAGAAAATATACGGTTTAGCAACATTGCTAAGGCGTTTATTTTGCTCGCGCTCATCTTCAATGCTTTTCCAACGGTCGTGAATGTGCTCAAATCTGGCGCATTTTTAGCAGCATTAAATCCTGAAATGCGCGATACCTACATTAAAAACAATCTGGGCGAATATCAATCCGCCATCCAGGAATTAACTGCGCTCCCCGAAAACTCACGAGTTGTGATGCTCTGGGAAACACGCGGTTTTGAATGCCAGCCAATGTGTGACTCTGATGAAATTATTAGGCGCTGGTCACATGACTGGACCATTTATCGCACTCCCGCTGCGCTAATTGAGGCCTGGAAGGCACAAGGTTATACTCATTTACTGATCAATCGGTTCGGCGCCGATTTTATCCGTACTTATAACTCCAACGGCCCCAGTGCTGAAGCGTGGCAGGGGTTAACTGAAACCATCGAAACGCTCACACTGGTAAAGACGATTGGTAAATACGAGCTGTATTCTATTCCGTGATATTAGCCATCTTATCCGCCCGCTGCGCGAATTGCAAAAATAATCCATATGCCAATAACAGCGTCTACGGTTTCCGGAGTGAGAAGTAATAATCGCTAGTAATACAACCACTCATGAGTGGAATAAAACTTGCGGCGACAGGCAAGGGGACACGCCAATCGCATAGCGCAGGTCAGTTTTACGGATGGCCATCATTTGTTTTGTCTGCCCAACTCAATGGACATCAGCCACAGGCTGGCATTCCATCAAAAATTTATAGATTTGCCTGCTGAAAGCAACCCCAAACCGAATAAAATCCTAGAAAACTCATATGCAATGACAATAGGAGCAAAGGTCTTGATAGTACTTCTTGTGCTGCCACATCTCCAGGTGGAATATAACCAAAAAACGATGACGGTAATCTTAATTTGAGGCTTTATAACCACAATTAACAACCCGAACCAAGCGGGAACACAACCCCTAATGCGACCAGCAAGTTTATGTTGCCATTCAATACTTCGTGCATGACGGGTTGTAAAACCAGCAGTGCAATGATTGCATTTTTGCTAGGACCTAACTTATGGGCAAGGTAGGCAAACACCGCGAACCTAACAATAACTATTATTACCCGCCCAATTGCCTCTGGCAAGAAAAACAAAAAGCATGATCGGCAAGAACGCCGGAGGGAGAATAATAATAACCATCAAAACAACCGCGATAAGGGTAAAACCAAACAGATTTTTTTAGTGAGCCAGAGATTCAGTGTCACCACTAAAATATGCGATTATTGCTTACACCAGCGCATCGACCACCAGCGCCAAGAAAATGAGCATTAAATACATGCTGGAGTAGCGATACATCGTCCAAGCTATTTTATTCCCCTGCCCTTTATATACTCTCCATGCGGTAGAAAGCAACCACGCACCCAGCGCTAATGCCGATAACAGGAAGATAGTTCCAGTCATATTAAGTATTGGCATTAGTAGTGTCACGCCTACCAGAAGTAATGTATATATCCAAATCTGGTAGCGGGTCGTTTTTTCACCATGCACCACGGGCAGCATGGGCACGCCTGCGCGCTCATAATCCTTTTTTCGAACTATCGCGAGTGCCCAAAAATGCGGTGGGGTCCACAAAAAAATAATAGCAAACAAGAACCAGGCCGGTGTGGAGAGATGTCCAGTTGCAGCCGCCCATCCAACCATTGGGGGTATCGCACCTGCGCCACCACCTATCACGATATTCTGAACAGTGACTCTCTTCAACAGAATACTGTAGAGCCAAACGTAGTAAATGATTCCAACCAGCCCAAGCATCGCTGCAAGGAAATTTACAAATCCTGCCAATATATAAAAGCTAATAATGGATAATGCCAGTCCAAACGCCAATCCCTCAGCAGGCATCATCCGGCCCGCAGCCAATGGCCGATTGGAAGTGCGCTGCATATTTTTATCCAGATCACGATCGATATACTGGTTGAGCGCACTGGAGCCGCCCGCTGCCATTGCGCCGCCGAGCAAAGTCCAGAATACCATCCAGAATGGAGGGAGGGATTTTAATCCAGCAATCATACCTCCCAATGTAATAACTAGAAGTAATGCAACAATGACTGGCTTGGTCAGGATCAGAAAATCACGAGTCCGTTCTCGATAATTTATTGGAGGAAACTCAACCAACCCATCCCCCGCCTGGAATCCAGAGGCAACAACAAGCCCGAAAAGCAAAAACCACAAGACCACAGCGGTCACGCTATGCAAGATAGTCAAGTTTAAAGGAAAACCATAGGTAACGTTTATTGTGCCGACAAACACCTGGGCAAAAAATAAAATGACGACCACGGTTGCAAGTGGAAGCAATACACGCTGGTCCCGTAACCTAGTCCATGCCTGCTGAAATAAATAAAACATGAATACTACTGCAACGGCAACCGCAAGACGATGGATTAACTGCACCCAACCCATAAATCCCTCAGGGCTGCACAACGGCCAACCGATGCATGCTATCGAGCCATTATTGCTCATCGAGATGCGCCCAGTCAGTTCCACGAGGAATACGATTACGAGTATGACCAGCGATAATTTGGCAAAACGGGATTTCAATGAAAACCTCATTGTGTACCATCCTTTTGAACTATAGAATCATCACGAGGGGAGGCTAATTGTTTCCTTAGAAAAAATGGGTATCCAAAAAATAGAATTCCCGCAAATGTAAACCACTGGAGAGCATATCCAAAATGAGGACCTTCTGTGAGATCAACTTCGGGTTGGTATGGAATAGGAGGGGTCTCATCTAACGGATCGAATTCCGCCTGAATATATACAGGAAGCAATTCGTACTTTGTTTGCTTTTGGATTCTAGGAATATTTGGAAAATTCCATACATCCATTCGGACCTGGCCGGGTTCGAATTCAGGATCGGTTTTACCGGTAAAATCAGCTTTAGCGCGGGATAACCGGAGTCTTCCTCGAACATTGACAAGGCCGGGTTCGTCATATCGAGACCAGGCAGTGGGCTGTTCGTTTCCCTCAGCGGGAATCCAGCCTCTGTCTACAAGCACGGCCGTCCCATTGTTCAGTACCAAAGGAGTTAACAGGTGATATCCGTATTGGTCTTGATAATACTGGTTTCTAATTGCGATTTGTTGGGTGAAATCGAAAGTCCCTGATGCTGTTACATGACGGTATTCCATATTCACTAAATCCACAGATGAAGGCAAATCAACCGGATCAAGTGTATTCATCAATAGGTAATGAGCGTTGAAAGCACGGCGTTGATCGAGCCGGTCAAGCTGCCATAAACCGAGCCTGCTGCAAACCGCAACCCCTATCAAAACAACAATCGTTGTCAAAATCCATTTGATGCTTAATATTTTGCTAAAAATCTTCATACCGTTTCTTTCTTAATGCCAGGGCGAATCGCAAAAACAACATAAAGAGCAATGAGAGTGCCCAAAGGAAGTCCAGCAGAGAAAATCCCAATAATGCGAGTAGAAATCGTCAAAGGGGTTTTTACATCAAGGCCAAGGTATTTTTCGGGTGAAAACGTACAGGCATAGGCTAGATTTTCAACTTGGTTGAATTTTATTGAAGCAGATGTCCCTTGTGGAATAAACAATGGTCCAAGCTGGTGATCAACCGAGTCATCGTTTTGCACGACGAGCGTGTCGCCAACTACAAAAACCAGATCTTTGGGAATGGTAGGGGAAGGTTCCCCATTATTTACACGTTTTGCCGTGCCCGCAGGGATGGTGAGTGTGATTGTTCTGGGATCCCGATCCTGGGAGCGGGTTTGGAATCGATAGGATGCCTCTGTCATAAAACCAGCAAGGATGATCCCTACAAACAAAGAAACGATTATATAAATCACATTACGACGGCTTATCATTTCTCATCCAGGAGAGTTCGCAGATCCGCCACTATATCAGCTGGTGACATCTCGAAAGGAAATGTAAGACGCAAATTCCCTTCACGATCAATGACATAGATCCGGTCGGAGTGTGTTTCCCCTCCATCCAAAACAGAAACTCCATAATCCTTCCAGACATTTTCCAGATCAGCATAAGAACCTGACAAGCCGAAAAACCTGGGATTGAATTTTCCAAGATAGTCCTTAAGCTTATCAGCTGTATCACGGATTGGATTAGTTGTAACCATGATTACCACTATGCCATTAGATTGGCTCTTCAATTCCGTGAAAACTTGTTTTAGTTTGGCCATGGTAATCGGACAATTATCTGGACAATTGGTATATCCAAAATAAATCAGAGTCACCTTTCCACGTTGCGTCTCAAGGCTAAAAGGTTGACCATTTTGGTCAATTAATGATATTTCAGGAGCCTTTGGCGCTGGTGAAATCTCTGCGCCGTTGAACTCATGTTTCTTTACAAGCGATGATGCCAGCGCAATTAAAATTAAACCACTCAGAAGAATGAACCCCGCCCACAGAATCTTACGTTCCATGTCGCACCTCTCTTAGTACCGGGACAGGCTTTCTAACTCCCATCCCGGCGAAGCAATAAAAAATTTACTTGACAACAGTCCCCAGCAGGTAGAGTGCCGGATAGAAAAATATCCAAGCCACATCCACGAAATGCCAGTAGACAACTCCGGCTTCAACCTGCCAGTGTTTTTCAGGTGTATATAAATTTTTACGGGCATTTCGAAAAATCAGCGCGAGGAAGATCAAGCCTGTAAACACATGGAAAGCATGCATGCCAGTCATCATGTAGAAAACCGCTCCTGCGACACCTGACGATGGTGTGATGCCCTCTCGCGCTGCGGCCGGCCATTCAATAAACACAACTCCCAACAAGAACATGACCCCCAAAAGCAAGGTAACCATGGTGCTGACAAGCAATGTCCTTCTATCAGAATTTTCAGCGGCGACTTCTGCGCGGTTTGCAAAGAAACTCGAGACAAGCAGGATAATGGAAACGAATAATCCAAGTGTTTGATTCAGGCCGGGACGAGTTACACCCAGCAGACTGAATCGGGTCACCAGCAACCCCGCGAAAACAAAAGAATCGGACAAAAGGAACAACCACAGCCCCAACCGATGCGTTCCTGTCTTATAGGCATAGCTGGAATGTTCACCGTCGTCATCACTGATAGCCATCTTGCCAATATGCATATAGTAATATAAAACCAAACCGGCCTTGGCAAGGATGAGCAGACCTAATATAAAAGTCGAAGAGAATAATATTGCGACGCCGATTTCGATCATCGACAATGCTACTAACGCCACAAAAACGTAAAAGCCGCGCTGGTATCCGCCAGAATTATTATGCTCCATTTTGTCCAACTCCCTGTTCTTCAGCAAATCTGACATAGACTGAGCCGGGCAAACCGTAATCATATGGTTCACCAACCACTTCAATATCATGTTCATAATTGTGCGTGGGCATCGGCGACGGAACCTGCCATTCTGGCGAGCGGGAATTCCAGACATTGCCAGTCGCTGTTTCACCATGCCTTAAGCTGCTAATAAAGTTGTAGAAGAATATCAGCACTGAAAGGGCAATTACGAAAGCGGCAATGGTCATACCAAGGTGATAGATGTCAAGACCAAGCGCCGGATCATAATCCGCGATGCGACGGCGCATACCCTGCAAACCGGCGTACATCATCAGAAATGTCAGGGTTAGCATCCCAATTATCATTAGCCAGAAATGAAGTTTTCCCAACTTCTCATTCATCTTTTTACCAGTCGCCTTCGGGAACCAGTAATAGATGGCAGCGAAGAACGGGAAGATGTACCCTCCGAACATCGTATCGTGAAAATGGCCGACGATAAAATAGGTGTCGTGCAAATGCAAATCGGTGGATACTGTTGCATTTGGCGGACCTGAAAGTCCACCTATTAAGAACACGACGATCCCGCCCAGAACAAATAACATAGGGGTTGGCGTGCTAATTTTTCCGCCCCACAGAGTTCCAACCCAGGAGAAAAATTTCACACCCGTGGGAACTGCCACCAACAGGGTGCTGTACATGAAAGGGACCCGCAAATATTCATTCATCCCTGAAGTAAACATGTGATGCGCCCAGACCACAAAACCGACAAGGGCTATCGCAAGCGATGATAGCGCTACCCACCGGTATCCGAACAATGGTTTGCGAACAAAAACGGGCAGGAGTTCCGAAATTACTCCCAGACCGGGCAATACGAAAACGTATACCGCTGGGTGGGAATAGAACCAGAAAAGATGCTGAAATAGGATGGGATTACCACCTTTCGCCGGGTCAAAAAAGCCCATGCCGAATAAACGCTGGAAACTCACCAACTGAAAAGATAAACCAATGAGCTGAGTGGCAGTCAGGGAAATAATTGAGGTCGCCAGGGACCCCCACACAAGAATTGGCATACGGAAAGCAACCATGCCTTTTGCTCGGAGTCGTATGGCCGTGGTGATCAAATTGATGGCACCCAGGATCGATGACCATCCAGCAAAGAAAACACCCCAGAAGAACATTTGCATCCCTACTGGCGCTCGGGCAGAAAGCGGCGGGTAACCAGTCCACCCTGTGTCAAAACCGCCCAAAAACAGACTTGAAAGCAAGAGCACTGCCGCAGGCACGGCAATCCAAAAGGAGAAAGCATTCAAACGGGGAAAAGCCATGTCATTTGCCCCAATCAACATCGGGACAAGGTAATTCATCACCCCGCCAATCCCCAATAGGATTGAGACAATCATGACGATTCCATGCAGACTCATCAGGGTGTTGTACCACTGAAGGCCATTTTGATTCATGAAAGTCACATTCGCCTTGAGGAATTGTTGTCCAGATGAGGCTAATTCTGTTCGGAAAATCAACGCAAACAATCCCGCAACGCTTAGCAGAATCAGTGCAGTCACGGTATATTGAATTCCGATCACTTTATGGTCTAAAGAAACACCCAAATATTTTTCCCAGCCCGTTTGGTTTCCGTGATCCTCTTGGACTTCTTCACCCAACGCCATCTTGTACCAATCAGTAAATGCGCCAATGCCAATTAGAAAGGCAATCACGCCGGACAAGCCAGCAGCTACCCAGGCAGGTTCTGTAAAGAAAAACGTGCTAAATGTCTTCAACCCCATGGCAACCCGAACGCCTGTAACCAGTAATCCTCCGACGACCGTACCGGCGATCTGCCAGAGTAAACCCCGTATCAAACCTAAAGAAAAGAAATTCTTCATCCCTGCCTCCATTGCTTACTTTAATGTCTTGATAAATTCAATCAGATCCGCGATCTGTTTGTCGGTTAAATTTAATTGCGGCATGCCAGGAGCAAAACCTTTAACAATTTTTGCATTTGGATTCTTGATGGATTCCGTAATATAGGCTTCATCAGCCTCGAGAGTTGTGCCACCCTCCAGTTCAACTGATTCTCCCCATAGCCCTCTCCAAGTCGGACCCACGAGTGGGCTGCCATCAATCGAATGGCAAGCCTTGCACCCAGCGGTTTCGTAAATCTTCTGCCCTCTGTAGGCGTCTGGAACTCCGGAAGCTTCAGCGGCCGCATTAGCCACTTGCTGGTTTTTGATCCAGGCGTCGAATTCCGCCTGAGTCTGCACGATGACCGGTGCTTCCATATAGGCATGAGAAGTTCCGCACAGTTCGGCGCAGCGAACTTTGTAGTTCCCAACCAGATTGGGGGTAATTCGGTATTCGGTCACAATCCCAGGGACAAGATCCTGTTTTACGCGAAACTCCGGCACCCAGAAGGAATGAATGACATCCAGAGATGACATCCTGAGCACTACTTGCCGATCAACTACGAGATGCAATTCATTCAAACTCACTCCTGCCTCAGGATAATCAAATTTCCATGACCATTGGAACCCAGTTACATTTGCCTCCATTGCATCCGGATCCACGCGACGGACAGCACTTAAGTTCTCCGCACCAAAATACGCAAGACCTAGTACTGTTATCAGCGGAATTACAGTCCACAAAATCTCGAGACGGGTATTACCTTCAATATATTGCCCGTCACTCGTATCACCAGGTTTGCGTCGGAAAACAAATAAGCTGTAAACTAGCGGCACAAAAATTAAACAGAACAGAAATGAAATAGCAATCAACTCAATTCGAAATAATCGGTCAATGGGTACTGCCTGCATCGACGCTTCAGTCGGCATCAAGTGAGCGGCAGATAATCCTGCGTACACAAGTAACGATGACAGAACGACGAGTAACGCCACGGCGATAAAATGTCTCATGTTATTTCTCCTTACCTGCGAGTTCTTTACTCTCAGTAAATACTCTTCAAAAACATTTTCTTCCCCCCAGGGGTCCTTAAACCACTCATCTGCTTGTTCCGAGGTCAATTGCCTCCGGTCATAAATTACGACCTGCCCAGCTTCATTAAGAGATACCAGGACAACTTTTATCGAGGAATGTCCAGTGATGAACCTGTTTAGAAACTCTCTGCGGTTAATCGACTTGTCGTCATAATCAACAATTACCAGGTCTGGTTGGAGATTTTCAAGGGCAGCCATTGTTTCATCCACAGAAGCAGTTCTACCCACCAGTTCCGCACGGTTGCCCCATCGCTGAACATAAACTCGCTGCAAGCCCTCCCTAAAAAGCGGATTTGCAGAAGCGATTAACACCCGACGAGAACGATTGAATTTGGTCATGGATATTTGAAGATGACATTAAATATACCGAAGACTTATAATTTACCAAAAATTGTCTTATTTGTCATGTTTTATGCTGCAATATCAGGGGGATTTTAATTGCGCAAGCGGGTGATTTTGAAATCACCCGCTTGCGCCTACCCGTCTATATTGCCACGCACTAAATAAATCTTTTTTCCACTGCCCTGGCGACGGCCTGGGCGCGATTATTCACTTCAAGCTTTTTAAGGATGTGACGAATATGCGTTTTTACTGTATTTTCAGAGATATAAAGAGATGTAGCAATTTGACGGGTAGTAAGACCTTTTGCCATGCAATACAGCACTTCGATCTCACGGGCACTTAGCAATGTCTGGCTACGGCTTTGTTGTGCACGTCGAAGCGATTCAAGCACCTTCTCGGTTATTTCTGGAGAGAGGACTGAGTTGCCTTCCACAACTTGTTGGATTGTATTTCGCAGAACATCTGGCTCCGCATTTTTTAGCAAATAACCATTCGCGCCGGCTGCAATAGCGCCAATAAGGTCCTCATCGTTCCGGGAAATGGTAAGCATCAGCACCCTCTGACCTGGATTGGATTGCCGGATAGCTTTCAATGCCTCGACACCATTCATAACCGGCATGTTTATATCCATCAAAACTACATCGGGGTGAGCTTGATCGATTATGGGCAAAGCTTCTTTTCCATTGCTGGCTTCTCCCACAACTTTAATATCAGGCATCTCGGACAGTAAACTTATCAATCCTCGACGGAAGAGCGTATGGTCATCCACCACAACAATTCTATGTTTAGACATTCGCCACCATCGTAAATTAGAACTTCATCATCATGCATGCACACCTGACGGTAGAGATAAACGAATGGTTGTGCCTGCACCTTGTTTGGAAATGATTTGAAATTCTCCACCAATCATATCAGTCCGTTCACGCATCCCCACCAGACCATACCTTGACGCCAACTCTATCTGCTCTGGTTCAAAACCAATACCATCATCCCGAATCTCAATGACGATCTCATCTTCGAGAACATTCCCCCTCAAGGTCACTATCTGCGCCTGAGCATGTTTCCGAATATTACTGAATGCCTCCTGCACAATACGAAGCAATTGGGCTTGGGTCGTGGGAGGAAAATCCAAATTTATCTTTAGCTGGGAAACATCCACAGAGATACCAGTAGAATCTGTAAAATCCTTAGCGAGCTGAAGCAGCCAATCCTGTGTGTTGACTCCTGGTACGGAGCGCAAATTGTCAATCGCCTGACGAGCATCCTCGTAAGCCCCGGACAGAGTTTGAGCATTGGCAGATAAGATTTCCTCAAGTTTGTCCAATTTACCCAT
>JBGOXG010000122.1:0-6914 GCA_041479025.1 Anaerolineae bacterium | reverse complement strand
GTTGGTGTTCTTCATGGTTCATCATCGCATGCATTAACATACAACCACACATAATGTTCTCCTTTCATAGGTCTTTCCAATTACGTCTCTACATATTCTCCCACGCTGATGTAAAGATTCGATAAAGGATTCTCGAAAGTAGATTAAATGCTGAGCGGTATGCCA
The DNA here is from genome assembly GCA_041479025.1 of Anaerolineae bacterium. Taxonomy (GTDB): domain Bacteria; phylum Chloroflexota; class Anaerolineae; order Anaerolineales; family Villigracilaceae; genus JBGPQJ01. The sequence continues at coordinate 6,749 of JBGOXG010000122.1, read as the reverse complement.
AGCACCCTGCCACCAAGCGACAGAGCCAGGCGCAGCGTCTCGCGTTTCAAGCCGTAGGGAGACAACCACCACTGCTCGAACAATACTTTGCCGAGATGCCAGGATTTGCCCATTTTGTGGAGGTCGATCTGCGGCGACGGTTCTGCAAAGAAATTACCATACGCAAAGCCTGCCAGGCTTTCACCTGCCTCCAGCATACAATAGCCAATACCTGGGAAATCGCCTCGCTCGCCCCCACCCGTGGTGTCGGCGGCGATTCGGCGCGCAACTACTTCCGCTTGCGCGTGGGCAAACACGCCGGCTTTTGGCAGCATCATGGGCACATCGGGCTTCCAGCGTCCGGGAATGGAGATGGCCGTTGCGTCGCCGATCGCGTACACATTTTCGTGCTTCGACTGGAGAGTAGATCGATCTACGGGGATCCAACCAGCCTCATTGGTCATCCCGGCTTCCTGGGCGATACGCGGCCCGCGATGAGGCGGGATGGCGACCAGCAGGTCGTAGCGGAACGATTCCTTTCCGTCGAAAACCAGTTCGTGGGTAATGGGGTCCACTTTGGTCAACTTATGAAGCGGATGAAAGACAACGCCTCGATCTGCCAGCATTTCCTTCACCTCATCGCCCAGGGCAGGACCCGCTACCGGCATGGGTTGAGGCTCCGGTGTGAACAGATGCACCTCGGTTGTATCACTCAAGCCACGCTGACGGAGTGTATTGGCAATGAGCATGGCGCCTTCATGCGGCGCGCCGGGACATTTATAGGGCAGGGCGCTTACGACCACAGCCACCTTGCCACCGGCGAAGTCTCGCAAAGTATCGCGCAGTTTCGCTGCCCCATCGAATGTGTAATAGGTATGCGCGCTCTCCGCCAAACCGGGGATGGCGCCGGGGGCCAGTTCCGCACCGAGAGCGATGATTAGATAATCAAAGTTGATCGTTTGCGCGCTAGTCTGCACGCTGCGATTGGGCAAGTCAATCGCCTGAGCCTCAGCCAGAAGTACTTCAACGCCAGGACGCACGAGCTGGCGGACATCCCGCGTGATCTGTTCCGGGCGGCGGTCGCCGGTCATCAACCACAGGAACGAGGGTGCAAAAGCGTGTTGAGGATTCTTCTCAACTAACACGATGCGGTGTTCATTCGGAAGGAGCCGTCGTAGTTCGTTAGCGGCAACCAATCCGCCAATGCCGCCGCCCAGGATTAGTACGGTCTTACCAGTCATGATTTCACCTCTGAGTTTCAACTAATAGTTTCGACCGATAACAGAATATTGCCCGCAACACGAAGCGCATCGAAAGGACAGGCGGGGATGCACAAACGGCAATCGTAACAGCGTTCGGTGTCAATGTATGGCGGTTCATCATCGTCAATCCGCATGATGGCGCGCACTTTGCAAACCTCAGCCGCGAGACAGCGGCGGCAAGTTCGACAGTTCTCAGACTGCACTTGAATGCAAATCTCTCGAGCCATGTGTCCTCATACTTAAAACACCAATACCTTGTCCGCCGCAACGGTCCACTCGCCCGCCAGATCCATGTTGCCGGATCGCACATCTTCCACAAACCGCTCAGGCTCGAGCCCGCGAGCCTCTACGCACGTCCCTCAGGTCGCCACCTCGCCGCGCTTAGCCAGTGATTTCAACATGCGTTCGACGTTGTAGTAACCTTCGGGCGTCTTCTGACCTGCAATGGCGCAGTTGACGCCATCGCCTATCAGGAACACGCGCACACTGGCGTCAGGCCGCTTGACCAGATTCAACGCCAGACGCAGCCCGTTGTAAGGACGTTCATTTCCATAAGGCGAATCGTTGATGATGAACAGGTAATTTGATGTTGTAGATTCAGTCATGAAATGGATTCCTTTTCTGTTAGTTTTCCCTGACCAGTTTTGCGCCAGTCTCCAGATGTTCCAGCAATACCTGACGCATTAGATCACACGCCTCGACAATTTTGGGGTTACTCAATTGGTAGAAAATATTTAGTCCCTCGCGCCGTGTCGTGACGATTCCATTTTGTCGCATGATTGCTAAATGTTGCGACAAGTTAGCCTGGCTGATTTCCAAAGCCCCCGCCAGTTCAGTCACTGACAATTCGCGGGCGCGCAGTTTGTCTATGATTTCCAGCCGTTTGGGATTGGCCAAGGTGTGGCAGATACTCGCGTGCAGTTTATACAATTGACGATCAGCCATTTGGTGTCTTCCTTATATTAGGAATTTAGAATATTGTAATGTTATTGTTCGCCGATGTCAATTGCATTCTTTTATTCTAGTAAACTTGACAATTATTCTCCGATTTGTTATCATATCATCGCTTGCTGATGCAATAATATGACACGGAGATTCTTATGTTTCTTGCAGCCCAAACTACCAACGTAAATGTCAAGGCGCGGCTGTTCCGCGGGTTCAGCGATCCCTCGCGCCTGAAAATTCTGGAAGCGTTGCGCGGTGGCGCACAGACGGTGGGTGCCATCGTCGAGTGCACCTCCCTGTCGCAGTCGAATGTATCCAACCACCTGAGCTGCCTGCGCGACTGTGGCCTGGTAACCGCTGAACAGCGCGGAAAGTTCGTCGAGTACCGCCTGAGCGACCCGCGCGTGGATGAACTGCTGACCCTCGCAGAAACCCTACTGGCGGACGTGGCGCGCGGCGTGTACGAATGTACGCGTTACAGCGTGGAGGAACGGTCCGATGAATGACGTGCATACCCTCGAAATCCCGATCACCGGGATGGACTGCACCGAATGTACCCTACATGTCCAACATGCCATTGAAAAACTACCTGGCGTACGGAAGGTAGATGTTTTTCTCAGCTCCGAAAAAGCGTTGATTGAGATGGATTCCACACCGGTGGATATGACCACCATCCGCGCGGCTGTGACTGCGGCTGGATATGGCGTTCCCAGAACAGACTCACCTCCGTCTGCTCCTGTTTCGATGGGCGATTTCAACCGCCGATTAACTGTTCTTCTGGTGAGTGTGTTCGCCATCATCGGCAGTGTGGTCATCTTTGGCGAAATCCTGGGTTTGTTTGATTTCCTGAACGAGCGGGTTCCGTTCTTGTTCGGTCTGGCATTGGTCATCGCGGGCGGCTATCCAGTATTCATGAACGTTATCCGCGCCACCCTCAGACGCCAGGTCATTTCACATACCCTGATGACTCTCGGTGTGCTTGCCGCGCTTGCAGTGGGTCAATGGGTCACTGCGGCATTGGTGGTGGTATTCATGCGCATCGGCGATTACGTAGAAAACTTCACCACCGAAAGCGCCCGCCGCGCTGTGAAAGAACTCACTGCTCTCTCCCCGCAATCCGCCCGTGTGGAACGTGACGGTTTGGAACTTGAGATTCCTGTCAGTGAAGTGAAAATTGGTGAAACAATTATCGTGCGTCCAGGCGAAAGGATCGCAGTGGACGGGGAAGTTGTAGGCGGGCAGGCAACCATCGATCAATCAGCCATCACGGGCGAATCCATGCCCGTCGAAGCGGCCAGTGGAACTCATGTATATGCTGCTACCATTGCCAAACTCGGCAGTTTGCGTATTCGTGCTGAACGCATCGGGATGGATACAACCTTTGGGCGTGTGGTCAAAATGGTGGAAGAGGCGGAAGCGCATCGCGCCGACATTCAGCGAATTGCCGATAAATTCAGTGCGTGGTATTTGCCAGTGGTCGCCGTAATTGCCGCGTTGACGTTTCTGATCAGTCGCAACCCATCGTCAACTGCGGCAGTCTTGCTTGTGGCGTGTTCATGCTCCTTCGCGCTGGCAACGCCAGTTGCCATGCTGGCATCCGTTGGCGCAAGCGCCAAACGCGGGCTGCTTATCAAGGGTGGCAAATATCTTGAATTGCTTGCACGTGCTGATGTTTTACTGGTGGATAAGACTGGAACGCTCACACTGGGTCAGCCACAGGTCACGGATGTAGTACCGTTGAATGGTCTTTCCAGAACTGAGATCTTGACCCTTGCCGCATCTGCTGAGCGCTATTCAGAGCATCCACTCGCTGAAGCAGTGCGCACTCTTGCTCGTGATGAAAATATTTCTCTACTCGAACCGCAAGGCTTCGAAGCAGTACCTGGTCTGGGAGTGCGAGCCGTTATAAATGAACATCGTATCGCAGTGGGCAATCGCCGCATGATCCCTGCCGCTGGTACACAAACCATTGTCGCTGACCTTGAATCGCAGGGAAAGACGCTCTTGTTTTTGGAAAGCAACGATCAGTTGATTGGCATACTTGCCGCCGCAGACACATTACGTGCAGAGGTGCCTGCCGCGTTGGAAGCTGCCCGTGCTTTGGGCATACGACATATCGAATTGCTCACTGGTGATAATGAACGAACTGCCTCGACACTCGCGGAAAAACTTGGCATTTCCTACCGAGCCAACCTTTTACCAGAAAACAAGATTGATGTAGTAAAGGAATATCAAGCGAAAGGGCACACCGTCGTTATGGTCGGCGACGGTGTGAACGACGCACCTGCCCTCGCCCAGGCTGACGTGGGCATCGCAATGGGCGCGGCTGGAACGGATGTCGCCATTGAAGCTGCACATATCGCCCTCATGCGTGAGGACTGGAATTTGGTGCCAGAGGTGTTGCGTATCGCTCAACGCACCATGCGAATCGTTAAAATGAATCTGGCATTCACGACGATTTACAACGTTATTGGGTTATCCCTGGCAGCATTTGGATTCCTCCCGCCCGTTCTTGCTGCTGCGGCACAGTCCCTGCCTGATATTGGAATTATGGGGAATTCAGCCAGGTTGTTGAAACAGAAATAAGAAAAGTTAATTTCGTTGAACAGGCAGACCATGTGGATCTACCTGTTTTTTTTATTTTTTTCAGGCGCGGCTCTTCCAGTACTATAGTGTGTATTGACTCTTGGCTTCTTCTCTGCTAAAATAATTAGGAAACACTAAATATTTTTTTAGCTTTACATATTACTTTATTTGTCTTTATTATCGTATTTGCTTTGGAGTAGTTACACATGTGGAACAAAAGATTATCACTGCTCATAATGGTCGGCCTGCTTCTGACTGCCTGCGGACAACAGTCGAGCCAGATCGGAGATCTAGTCGCTGGGAAAGAGTTGTTTCATCAAACAACAATTGCTATTGCGCCCAGTTGCATGACCTGCCATTCCACCCAACCGGACAAAGTAATCGTAGGACCGTCTTTGGCGGGTATCGCAAACCGTGCCGGTAGCAGAGTATCAGATCAGACAGCCAGGGAATATTTACGCAATTCCATTCTCAACCCAAACCTGCATGTTGTGGAAGGGTTTTCGTCCGGGTTGATGTACCAGAATTACAAAAATGTGCTGACAGAAGAACAAATCAATGATCTGATTGCCTATTTATCCACATTGGACACCAAGATTGTCCGGCCTTAGAAGTTAGGGAACCTAATGAAACCACTCACTAGACGCGATTTTCTAAAATTAGGCGGGCTCGCCCTGGTCGGGACTGCTGGAGGAGCCTTATTAACCCAACAGAAAACCCTGGCCGCAAAGGGAGGGATGACTCATGGCTCAGCAGCCATCCAAATGCAAGAACATAATGGCGGACTTGTGCCCGGCACTGCCGGTGAGGTGGATCATGAGAAAAACGGTTTTAATCCCACCGACATTCTGACCGAATTCGATTTTGGCAAAGTCTCAACGCTTCCCAACGGGCAGACATTGCGTGAATATGAAATTATGGTCATCAACAAAGATATCGAAATCGTCCCCGGCATCATGTTCCCCGCGTGGACATACAACGGGCGCATCCCCGGTCCCACACTGCGCGCCACCGAAGGAGACCGCATCCGCATCCGCTTGACCAACGGCAGCGATCATCCCCACACGATGCACTTCCACGGCTTCCACCCTTCGGAAATGGATGGCGTCCCCGGTACCGGGCCGGGTGGATCCGTCGCTCCGGGCGAGTCGTTCACCTATGAGTTCGATGCCGAACCCTTTGGCCTGCATCTCTATCACTGCCATATCTTCCCGCTGGCACGCCATATAGCCAAAGGACTATACGGCGTATTCATCGTTGACCCCAAGCAAGGCCGCCTCCTTGTTGAGCGCGAGATGGTCATGGTCATGAGCGGATTCGATGTGGACTTCGACGACACAAATGACTTTTACGCCGTGAACGCCATCCCATTCCATTATCAGAACCATCCCATTCAAATCAAAGTTGGCGAAAAGATTCGCATCTACCTGGTCAACATCCTTGAATATGATCTGCTCAACTCCTTCCATCTGCATGCGAACTTCTTCCAATACTACCCCACTGGCACCAGCCTCACGCCCGCTGAATTCACGGACACCATCATTCAGGGACAGGCGCAACGCGGCATTCTCGAATTCAGTTACAAGTATCCCGGCAAGTATATGTTTCATGCCCACATTACAGAATTTGCAGAACTTGGCTGGAATGGCATGTTCGAAGTGATGGAATGACTTTAAAGGTGTATCATGACTCAACAACCAGCTCAACCCCCTCGGTTCTCTTTTAAAACCCTTGGCCTGCTTTTGCTTCCACTTCTTCTTCTCGGTGGAGTGATTGCAATCTTCCTTAACACAGGCGGCGGGCTTAATCTCAAATCACCCATCCCCGTTGAAGCATTGACCATTGAACGCTATGTCTTAAAACACGACCTTATCGAGATTTATGTGCTAAATTCCAGCCCGCAGGAAATCACGCTTGCCCAGGCCATCATCAACTCGGCAGTGTGGCCCATCGAGGTTTCACCAACTGCGACCATCC
>JBGOXG010000169.1:0-4993 GCA_041479025.1 Anaerolineae bacterium | reverse complement strand
TCAACAGAATATCACTTATATGGTTAGATACGAATATCTTCTATATATATAAATCGCGCTTGTTGTAGGTCAAATACGCCGCTGTTACGCAAACAACGATGATGCCCGCTGAGAGCAGTAGGGAATTTCCATCCATTTGACCAGTGCGTAAGAGCTTGCCCGCGTCAAAATATTTGAAGGGGGTGAAGTATTTGAGGAAATCCAGTTTCTCCTGCATGGCTGACATGACAGAAAGGAAGTAGGTACCCAGAATGATGGCAACCGCGGTGGAACCCGAACGCTTGTACTGCTTCATGGCGCAGCCCAGCAGCAGGCCAATGGCCAGGAAGATGAGCTCAATGGTGAACATGGCTGCCATTTCAATCCGCAAAAAGTCGAAAAAAGCCTGGTCGGGGGTAAAAGGAGCCACTGCCACGATGGAGACCAGCCAGGTGACCATCACGAAAACGATGCTATTGACCAACGCTGCCAGGGCTTTGCCGGTGATGACTTTGTTGCGGGAAACAGGCAGAACCAGCGAAAACTCGACGGTCCTGTCGCGTTCTTCCTTGGAGATCATATCGCTGCCCCACATGGCGGCTGCGATACCTCCTATCAAGGCAAAGTAAAGATACATCAGCTCATAGAATCCGGTCACTGTGGTCAAGTTGAAAGCGCGGAGGTTCATGGCGTCGATCATAGGCTTGGGTAGGGTATCGATAATGGCCAGCATGGATGGGTCACCGGCGAAGGCGGAGTACTTTGCCGTCACGAGAATGATAAACAACAGCAGGATGCCGCACCAGATCAATAAGGATTTCAGACTGGCTTTCATTTCATGTAAAAAGATATTCATTCCTGCCTCCTTACGATACCACGGGGATATCGCGCCGCAAATATATCCAGTAACTGCTTGCCAGTGCCACAACTGTGATGGCAATATTGAGGATAAGCAATGGCGTATTGTAAGCAGCATTTTGCACGATGGCGGCCGGGTCCAGGTGCTTGAATGGTGTGATGTATTCCAGCTTGACCTCGCCAAACACACCGGAGAAGGCAGCCAGCACATAGGCGCCAAAGCTCAGTCCCAGCGAATAAGGGGTGACACTGCGCACGCGCTTGACCAGCAGGGAAATAACAAGCCCGACACTCATGAAAAAGAGCTGCAGGAACAGCATACTGACCAGCAACAAGACCAAAGTCCCGGACTGGTATTCGTAGCTGTCACGGAAGATCGTTATCACCGCAAAACTGACCACCCAGACCACCAGTTCGGTGACTGCCAGGCTGCTCAAGGCAGCCAGCAGTTTGCTGGTGAGCAATTGTGTGCGGCTGACCGGTTTGCTGAGCAGGAAATCCGCTGTCATTTCGTTCTCTTCAATCGAGACCAACCCAAAGCCGTAATTGCCAGCTTGAATTGCAAGGCACAACTGGATGAAGGTAAAGACGAACGCGTAGAATCCCAACACTGTGGACATGTCAATCTTGTTCATGCCGAAGGCTTCGAGCAAGGCCGGGGGAAACCTGGCCAGCAACTCGTTCATCAGGGCAGCCTGCGCGGCGAAGGTTTGAAAGATGGAAAAGTAGAAGAACATAATTCCAGTAAGCGCCAACGACCAGATCAGCACCGATCTTAGGCGCGAGCGAAATTCAAAATTGAATATATTTGCACTCATAATATCTGCCTATTCGTAATAGTGCATAAAAATCTCTTCGAGGGTCGGCTCTTCAATGGTCAGATCGGTGATCTTGAGAGCGCTAATTTTTTCCAGAACGGTGTTGATATCACCCCTGAAGAAGAAATTCAACGTGCCATTTTCAGCCTGGATGTTGGTTGCTCCGGGCAAACCAAGCTCATCCACGTTCAATTGAGACCCTGTCAGCGATATTTTTTTATAGTTATTCTTTTGCAGGGAGCGTATGTCGGAGACTTCAACGATCTTGCCCTCGCGAATGATGGCCACGCGCGTGCACAGGCGCTGCACTTCGCCGAGAATATGCGAGGAGAAGAACACGGTTACGCCCCGGGTGTTTTCGGCGCGCACCAGGTCAAAGAATTTACGCTGCATGAGCGGATCCAAGCCAGAGGTAGGCTCATCCAGGAACAGCAGGCTGGGGCTGTGCTGCAAACCCTGGACAATACCTACTTTCTTCTTGTTTCCCAATGAAAGGTCGCTGATGCGGCGGTTCAGATCCAATTCCATGATTTCCGAAAGCTCGCGCGAACGCTCGCTACAGTCTTTTTTGTAGAAACTGGCCGAGTACTTGAGCAGGTCGTTCACCTTCATGCCTTCGTAATAAAAGATCTCTGAGGGCAGGTAGCCGATATCACTGCGGATTTCGGGACCTTGCGTGGTCACATCCTTGCCAAAAACCCTAGCGCTGCCGCTGCTGGGGTGAATGAGTGAAAGCAGCAGGCGGATGGTGGTGGATTTTCCAGCACCGTTGGGGCCGATAAATCCGAATATCTCACCCTGCTCTACATTGAAGGAAACATCAACGATCCCGCGCGATTTTCCGTAATACTTGGTCAATTGATTTACTTCTATGATGCTCATACATTCACTCCTGAATATGCAATAGAAAGCGGGGCATGGTTCAAATTAGATTGACACTTCTAAAATCATGATTGACACTTTTCAGAGCGAATACTCAAATATGTGGCAAAAAATGCACTAAACGGCCATTTTCAGTTGTATTTGGGCAATTATTTTCGGAAGTGTAAAATCGAAGTGTTAACCTAATTTCCTGAGTATCTGAACCATGCCGAAAGCGGATTAAGGAAAAATTATAGACCATAACTGCAGACAGCTGCCGGTCCATTATTGTGGTTGGCGCAGGTAGATTGTTTCTGAGGTGGAAAAATCATTATTTCCCGGATTCCACGTCGAGTAAAATTTGCCAACATTTTCATCCCAATTGGATAATATTGTGGTGGAATTCTATTAATTTTAGCATCATTTCCTCCATTTTGCATAATATTTGACATTCCATTTTCATAAAATTGGATACCTGAAATCATTTTTCCAGTCCGACTTAAATGCAAACAACAGATTGAATAATAAAAGAGTGTGCTTTTCTCAGGCCAGGCTTTTTTCATATATCTCTTGATAAGGATAATTCTCAGAAAGTTTCATCACCACGTTTCTGGCCGTTCGGATAATCTTTCCAGCAAGGAAAATGTATTTCAACCGAAAGGTTTTGATTTGCTGCCGGTATTCCGTTCCCATTGCGAAGTCCATTTTGAATAGCAAGAACAAATTGTAGGCCATCATCATCAACTGAAAGATCGCTTCATTGGCCCAAAATGATTGGAGTAACAGATGTCCAACCGCCATATCGTATTTGGCTTCTTTGATGTAATTCTCACAGTTTCCACGTTTTTCATAGAATGAAACCACTTCTTCCGACGACAGTTCCGTTTTATTGGTGACAAAAAAGAAATAATCGTATTCTTCGCCTTCCAGGAAGGATAATTGTTTCCTGTCTTTTTCATCCTTCAATACGCGGGACACAACAAACCGTCTGGTTTTGTCCCATGTATTCAGGGCTGTTACAAGCTCGGTGGTTTCCCGCCCTTCGCCACCTTTAATGAATGAAATGGATGGATCGGTCACTTGCTCAACCAGCGTCGGATATTCTTTCCCCTTGATCACATAAGTACATCCAAATGATTCAATTGTCTCCAGGATTTTATCGTCAAAATAGCCACTATCCATGCGAAAAGTGATTTCCAAGCCTTCGTCCTTGAGATAGGCCATGATTTCCTTGATCATTTCCGTTGTGCCGTTGGATGTATAGGTATCCCCGCTTCGTACATATCCGGTCAGGTAAGCTTTAATTTCATCGCAAAATGCAAACTGGAGGTTGTAGCAGTTGTTTCCAAGCTTTTTAGGATTGTATCCTTTGACCGCTCCTTCCTGGTGACCTTCTACGTTGACCACACTGCTGTCAATATCGATGGTTATAGATTTGAGCTTGCGCTTTCTCAACAACTTTATAAAGACTTTAAAATTGATTTCCCTCAGCATCTGGGTTGTTTTGTAGCTGAAGTTCCCCAAAAATCTTGAAACCGTTTCTGGTTCTTTGATCGAAATATTAAATTCATTGATCAGGGGATCACTTTGCAGCAGTTTCAGCCGTTCCAGTTTGTCAATTCCAACGAAGTTGCCGCAGAGCATGGTTTTAATGTGGTTCATTTTAATTTTGTTGGTGGATACGTTATCAAAAACCAGATCGTTATCAATCAGGTCAAAGACCCCATTTTTATTGGCATGTTCAAGCAATAGAAACAAACCGGCATTTGAGGTGAGATTTTTGGCTGAGAATTCGATTTTATTAATCACGGAAGCATCCTCACGGTATATTTTCTTTTCCTCAAAATTTTAACATGGTATCCCAATCAGAAGTTTTTCGTTTCACCCATTGGGTGAAACCCTGAGACTGATTATAAATTAAAAAAATTCATTCAAAGTGGGTGAGAAGTAGCGATTATAACTTGAAATTGATGAAATATTAGCTAAAACAACCTGTTATTACACCGAAAGTGGGGTATATTTAAAAAAGCTTTTCTTTGACTGATCCGGCGACGTGGAATCCGGGTACTACTTTCTTCTTATGTTAACTTAGATTTTGCAAGGTTTAAAATATTCCCACATTTGAACTAGCGGGGTGATCGATGATTAAGTTAGTGGACTTAAGATAATATTCTCTTCACCCGTTGAACTACCGGATCAATTACATTTCCCCATTTTTCGAATGTTTCACATAAAAGCGGTGCTAGTTGTAAAGTCAACCTTACCACTCCGCTTGTCTCTTAATGAAAATAGTTTTTTGGAAATGTGCTTTTCTGGATAAAATCTACCAACCATTCCTACACTGAATATCGCCCTGCCTCCGTAATATCATAAACAAAATTATCTCTATACTTATCATCAGCATGAACTATACCTGCAACCGTGGTATCAACCACCGTAATAAGGAGGTTGCTTCCCCCTCACTTTGCTCGGGACTG
>JBGOXG010000055.1:0-12558 GCA_041479025.1 Anaerolineae bacterium | reverse complement strand
GGCATTTCGCTGATCAAAGGGCGGGAATTGCGGTGGGTGCCAATGGGTTTGCTTTCGCCCTCCAATTCTTTCACCTCATCACCGTGTGCGACCAATACTGGAGAAGGGTTGTTCCGCGTCAGCACAATCGATTTGGTGTGCATGTCTAATGAAGCAATATTCAGCGTTGATGAGACTTTCCCCGCCTTATCGGTGTATAGTGCATCGGACGCAGCTCGAGCTGCTGCGCCATCCCGTACGCCCTCTGCCAGCAAGCCAATGACTTTGCGGACCACCATCATCGAAACCGCTTTCGCACCCCGGCCTGAGGACTGTCCATCTGCCAGCACGACGGACAGCCCGCCGTTGGGACGTTCCACGACTTCCAGAGTGTCTCCGCTTTCAGACACGGCGTATTTATTGATTTTTGCGACTGCGATTTGGATTTCCATGTCCCCATTCTACAACAAATTATGTGTTATCAAGACTGTTCGGATAATTTATTCCCCAACTCCGCTTGGTTTCTCGCCAGAAAAAACCAATAATGTGATTGATCGAAAGGAAAGATACTTGGTTTCCATAATGAATCCATCCCTGATAAAAAGTTGGGAGATTTCATTGATTTTGTTTTCACGACGAGTCATTTCCCCCTGACCTGCTATTCTGGACAACCAGCTGATCGCCTTCTCCGGAATGTGCGGATTGCCTATCAACACTGAGAGTAGAACAATTAACCTTCCCCCTGGAACCAGTACTCGGTAGATTTCTTTTATTGTGTATGGATCGAAGATATATTCACTTGGAAACGTGGTGATCACGGTGTCGAAAGTGGTTTGAAAGGGGAGATGTTGTGATAGGCCCCTGACTAGATTGCCCGGGACGCGATTCTTGCGCAGGCGACGGGAAGCCTGATGCGCCATTTGCCGGGATTCATCAAGTCCATAAACCAGGAAACCTTTTTGCGTCAATTCCATTTGCAAATGACCGGGACCGAAACCTAATTCGAGAATAGTACTCCCTTGGATGAGCGGGATCATACACCTGACCCACTCATTCCATCGTCCAAGAGAGACGGCTCCGGCAACCAGATCGTAGGACCAGGCAAGCGGGTGATACAACAAATAAAATAAAAAGCGAAGGAATGCACGCATTGGCCAGGAAAATAAACAAGGGTTTGACTGCCAAAGTCAAACCCTTGTTTATGCATTCGAGAGATTACGCCACAGGTTCAAGCGGGTTTCTTGCGGCTAACAGTCTTCTTGGCGGATTCAACGACATCCTCGGCGTAATCCCTTGCCTGGGACGCTGCCTGCCTGCCGGTTTCAACGGCTTCTTCGGCGTAATCCCTTGCCTGGGACGCTGCTTGCCTGCCGGTTTCAACAGCGCGGTCGCGCAGTTCAATCGAACGCTCGCCAATCAACGCGCGGGTCTCCTCACCGGATTGCGGGGCGAAGAGCAATGCGACTACCGCACCGCTCAAAGCACCGACTAGGAAGCCAACAAGGAATGCACCAAATTCATCACGATCAGCCATAGTATTCTCCTTTCTAGGATAGGTGAAAAGTCTATTTACGTTTCAAGCCCATTAATTCTAGCATACGTTTCAGGCTTGCGAAATATTCATTGAGTTGGATGATGGGTTCTATCAGGTTTTCGCTGAGGAATTCCGTTGTACCACGCAAAGTATTGATGGTCTCATTTGTGGATTGCAGCATGGGGCGTACTTCGTTTTGAATCAGGTTTATCAGGGTGGCTACTTGCACTGTGAGCACAACTACGGCAACGCCCACGACCAGCATTTCAATCGCCAAGAAGATGATGAATACGTTCTTAATGGCTTCTGTGGGTACTCCCGGCTGAAGCAGGAGGATGATCATCAACACGACCAGGACAATGAAAATAATGCCGCCCACCATCAGCGCGGTCACAACCATTCTCTGCCTGCGGGCTATTTCGGGGTCTGCCTGTGGCTTGGCAGGTGGTTCTTGGGAAATGCCAGTTTCCGGGGATTGTGGCGATGGCTGATGAGTGGATTCGGGTTGTTCGACCATAAAAGTATTATAGCATACCTGGCAAGACGTGGCATTATATTAGATTTCTTGGTAATTTTCGAAAGAGACTTGACTTTGTACCTGCCTTCTGCTATTCTAAGTCTACCGAATGGTCGGTAGGGAGATCATGGTCGATGTCCATTAACAGGGATCAAATTCTGGAATCCGCTGCACAGGTCTTTCGTCAAAAGGGTTATCACGGTGCTTCCATGGTAGATATTGCCGAAGCTGTCGGATTGCAAAAAGCAACCTTGTATCACCATTTTGGCAGCAAACAGGATATCCTGGCAGAGCTTCTCGATCGCGCCCTGGCTATCGTGACCGATAATATGGCACAGGTAATTAATCGGGATAGTTCCCCTGAGGAAAAACTACATCTGGCGATGCGTTTATACATGAAAATGCTTTGTGAACAGGGCAATCTGGCATCAGTATTATTGCTGGAATACCGTTCCCTGGAGAAAGACCTGTATAACCGGCACATTCAAAATCGTGACAAGTTCGAGAAAATGTGGAGGGATTTGGTTCGAGAAGGGGTGGATGCAGGAAAATTTCAATGTGAGAGCGTTTCAATAACCGTCTGGGCTTTGCTGGGTGTAATGAACTGGACTATCACCTGGTATCGTCCGGAAGGGAAATTATCTGTCGAGACCATCGCTGACCAATTTGCAAATTTACTTCTGGACGGCATGAAGCGGAAACGTCGTATCCGGTGAGGACTGGCCTAACAGCAGCGACAACAATTAAGACTTTGTTCACAATTGAATTGTGTAAGTAGTTCGTTCGCGAAAGGAGTGCGATATGTACGGGTTTACACCCACAGATGAACAAAAGATGCTCGTCGACGCAGTCAGCAGGTATGCAAAGAGTAACTTGCGGCCGAAGGCTCACGATGCGGAAGAGGAACGCAACCTGCCACCTGTTCTGATCAGTAAAGGCTGGGAATTGGGCGTACTGCAGGCATCTGTCCCGGAAGCTTATGGCGGATTCGGTGATCGTTCTGCGGTCACAGGCATATTGGCTGCCGAGGAACTGGCATTTGGTGATTTGGCCGGTGCATTCGCCATCATGGCGCCCTCTCTCTTCGTGACGCCCATTCTTATGTGCGGTACCGATGAACAGAAGAAGGAATTCATCCCGCCTGCCATCGCTGGTGATTGGACTGCTTATACATCCGCGCTGATCGAACCATCGTTTGATTTCGACCCGAATGAATTAAGAACGGTGGCTACGGTCGATGGAGGGGAATATTCACTGAATGGGACAAAAACATACGTCCCGTATGCAGCCGTGGCGGACACGATGATCATCTTTGCCCGTCTGGATGATAAGACACAGGGATTCATCGTCCGGAAAGCCACAGCCGGCTTGAGTGTCAATAGTGAGAGGCAGAAACTGATGGGGGTTAATGCTCTCCCGTTGTATGAGATCAAGCTGGAAGGGGTTCACATTCCTAAATCCAACCGGTTGGGGGGTGAGAATGGGCATGATTTTGCCCCTATTCTCGCGGCGAATCGCGTCACCAATGCGGCGCTGGCTGTCGGAGTGGCACGCGCAGCGTTTGAATATGCTCGAGACTATGCTAAGGAGCGTGAAGCCTTTGGCGTGAAGATCGCCCAGAAACAGGCGATTGCCTTCATGTTAGCGGAAATGGCCACCGAGATTGAAGCCATCCGATTGCTCTCATGGGAAGCGGCATGGAAGCTGGATACTGGCAAGGAAGACGCCAGCGTCGCGGCTTATCTCGCAGCGACTGGTGCAGCGGATATGGTGATGATGATCACCGACCGGGCTGTCCAGATCCTTGGCGGATATGGGTATATTCGTGAATACCCGGTCGAGATGTGGATGCGGAACGGGCGTGGGTTTGCCACATTTACCGGTCTGGCGATTGTGTAGTGAAGGAGGCGGAAATGACTATTGAATTTGAAGCTCCCAAGCCGATTGCGCAGCAGCAATACATGCTGCAGACTGTTGCCGATAACATGATGCGCCCTCACTCGCGCTATTTCGACGAGCACGAGCATGAGATCCCCTTCGATTATATTGAGTTCATGCATACTGCCATGCGGGCGACAGGAGCCGGATCGCTTGCGCCCCGCGAGAAAAAGGAAGAAACAGATGACCCGAACAAGCCCAAGCGTCCACCCATTGGGTATCAAATGCTGGCTTCCCTTTTGGAAATGCTGTCGTGGGGTGATGTAGGTATGTATCTGGTCACGCCGGGTGGTGGGTTGGGTGCGGCTGCGGTCCAGGCTGCTGCTTCTGATGAACAAAAAGTGAAATTCCTATCCAGGTTTGGTGAAGAAAAGCCCACTTTCGCTGCGATGTGCATGACCGAGGCACAGGCCGGTTCGGACACATCCGCCATCCGCACGCGGGCAGTGCTCGATGAAGCTTCCAAAGAATGGGTCATCAACGGTGAAAAGATTTTCGTCACCGGCGGGGATAAATCGCTCACGGCGCGGGAGCAGTTCGGGAAGGGATTCATCGTTGTTTGGGCTTCCATCGATCCGACTGCAGGTCGTGCCGGCATGCGTGCTTTCGTGGTGGAAGCTGGTACACTTGGCGTTTCAGTCACGAAGCTGGAGCACAAAATGGGGATCCGCTGCTCGGACACGGCAGCCATCTCCTTGGTGGATGTGCGCGTCCCGTATGATCACATTCTTGGCAGCCCGACTGTCGAGAAAACCACGACCGGTTTTAAAGGTGCCATGGCAACATTCGATGCCACCCGTCCCTTGGTGGCGGCGACCGGGATCGGCGTCGCTCGCGCAGCCCTGGAGGAAGTGAAGAAGATGCTATCAGATCAGGGTGTGGTGATTCGTTACGGCCTGCCCCGCCAGAAACAAACCGCTATCGAAAAGGACGTCATCGACATGGAGATCATGCTCCGTTCAGCATGGTTGATGGTTTTAAAGGCGGTCTGGATGGCGGATAATAAACATCCGAATGCGCTTGAGTCGTCCATGAGCAAGGTTAAGGCTGGCGATGCGGTGACCAAAGTTACCCAGAAAGCAGTGGAGCTGATGGGTCCACTCGGTTACAGCTGTGAGTTCCTGCTCGAGAAGTGGTTCCGCGATGCCAAGATTACGGATATCTACGAAGGGACTGGACAAATAAACCGCCTTGTCGTGGCGCGGCAGTTGCTTGGTTATAGTGGTGCCGAATTACGGTAATTGGGTGAAGTATCAATTGAACCGACTGCATGATTTGCACAAGTTATCAGTCAATTCAGAACCTTACCAGCTTTATGGTCAATGGCACTAACGGAGACCGGCCTTGCATGATAACCTTGCGCCAACGGTGATCGTATGAGCAACGTACTCGCAGAACAAATGCTGGTGCTCTTTCTGGTCCTGGCCATCGGTTCATGGATCGGGCAAATAAAAATCAGGGGCATATCACTTGGGGCGGCAGGGGTGTTATTTGTTGGACTCATTTTTGGGCATTACGGGTTGACCGTCCCCAAGCCGCTGATGGATTTTGGATTATTGTTGTTCGTGTATGCTGTTGGTCTACAGGCAGGGATGCGTTTCTTCCGTAGTTTCCGGCGCCAGGGCATCCAGTTCGTTGTGATCGGCGTTAGCTCGGTTTTGATGGGCGCTTTGGCGATCGGACTGATCGCCAGGTGGTTTGAATTACCATTTGATCTCGCGGCGGGATTATTTACTGGAGCGCTCACCTGCACCCCGGCACTCGCCGCTGCAATTGACACCGCCAACAGGTTGATGGTAGGCAATTCGGCTGCCGTATCGGTCGGATATGGAATTGCCTATCCTTTTAGCATGATTGGAGTCGTCCTAATGGTCCAGTTCCTGCCTAAAATACTACGGCGGGATTTAAAGGCGGAAGAAGAGCGCTGGAAAGAAGAGCAAGCCCGTGAGATGCCAGGTATCGTCGCCCGTACGTATCGCATTACCAATCCGAATGTGGATGGCCGGATGGTGAGCGAGATCGATTTGCACCGATTGAGCACCGTCAACCTCTCGCGGGTCAGACGCGGAGACAAAGTATTTGCTGCGACCCCGAACACCCGCCTGCAAATCTGGGATGTGGTCATGGTCGTTGGTCAGGAGGCGGAAGTCGCCAAGATGGATGTACTGCTCGGTGAACCGACCGATGTGCCGATGGATGTCAACACCGATGTCAAGAGCATCGACGTCTATGTGTCAGAAGAATCGCTCACAGGACGCAGGTTGGCTCAGTTGAAATTGTGGGAGCGTTATACCGTAGTCATCACCCGGATCCGCCGGCAGGGGCTTGAGATCACTCCCACGGGCACTGCCACGCTTGAAATCGGTGACAGCATCCGGGTCGTTGGGGAATCGACCTCAGTGAACGAGTTCATTCGGCTGGTGGCCGGTAAGCCCTCCAGGACTGACGAGACCCAAATGGTGACCTTCCTACTGGGACTGGTCCTGGGTGTGCTGCTTGGCAACATCCCGGTCCCTCTACTTAATGGTATGGGTTTAAGATTGGGGAACGCTGGCGGGGTTTTTCTCGTAGGTTTGCTGATCGGCCACTTTGGGCATGTCGGAAGTTTGAAGCTATGGGTTCCCCCAGCCGCACGCAATATTACCCGTGAACTGGGTTTAATGCTGTTTTTGGCTGGCGCTGGGACAAATGCGGGAGTCCAGATTGTGGAGATAGTGCAGCAAAACGGTTGGAGTCTGGTGGGTGCTGGCGCACTGGTGGCCGCGGTTTCAGCTATAACCGCTCTGGTGCTGATGTTGACGATCTATCGCCTACCCCTGCTTTCAACTATGGGCGCTTTAAGTGCAACCATGACTAACCCGCCCGGTTTGAATGCGGCGCAGTCCCAAGCCGAGACTGATTTGCCCACCGTAGCCTACGCATCCGTATACCCTGTTGCGTTGATATTTAAGATTATTATGGCGCAGGTGCTTGTGGAGGTGTTGAGCAAGTTTCTTAAGTAACTGGAATGTCCCGATCAGGCGCACGAATTGCATTTCCTTTTCTGCCTGACCCTTTTCTACTTTTTTGTTGAAGGAGGAGGTATGAGCTATCACATCTATAAAGCTGTTGTGGTTGGTTCCGGTACGATGGGGGCGGCATTAGCTGCGCACCTTGCCAATGCCGGTGTGCCAACAACCCTGCTGGATATAATTCCCAACAAGCTGACGCCAGAGGAAGAGAAAGCCGGGCTGTCTCTTAAAGATAAGGTAGTCCGAAACCGTATCGTCAATCAGGGATTGGAACGGGCGCAGAAATCCAAGCCTGCCAGTTTTTTCTCTTCGGATGGATTTGCGCTTGTTAAAACCGGTAACCTCGAAGTCGATTTTGACACCATCGCCGAAGCGGATTGGATTATTGAAGCCATCATTGAGAACCTGAAAATCAAGCAGGACTTGATGACCCGCATAGATAAAATCCGCAAACCGCAAGCTATCGTTACATCGAATACATCCGGTATTCCCTTGAAGGAAATCGCCAAAGGACGTTCGAAGGGGTTTAAGCAACATTTCCTGGGGACGCATTTTTTCAATCCTCCCCGATACCTGAAGCTGCTCGAGATCATCCCCACTGCTGACACACTGCCCGCTGTAACAGCATTTATCAGCCACTTCGGTGAGTATCGTCTAGGCAAGGGTATTGTGATGTGCAAGGATACTCCCAATTTCATCGGAAACCGTCTGGGATTTGGTACCGGCGCGTTCGCGCTGGATTACATTATCAGGAATGGCTACACCGTGGATGAGGTGGATGCCATTACCGGTCCGCTGATGGGGCGCCCCAAGACCGCCACCTTCCGACTGATCGACCTGGTTGGAGTAGATGTGTGGGAGCATGTCGGCAAGAATCTTGCCCCCGCCATCCCTCATGACAAGTTAGCGCAACAATATCTCTCATCGGATAAGCCAAATAAGTTGATCCATGCCATGATCGAGAAGGGATGGTTGGGGAACAAGAACAAAGTTGGGTTCTATAAGGAAGTCCGCACTGAGAATGGCAAGAAAGAATTCTGGTCGCTAAACCTTGAATCTCTTGATCATGAACCTCCCAAGAAGATCCGCTTTGATTCGATGGGTAAAACGAAAGATGTGGAAAATCCAGGTGAGCGGCTAAAGGTTTTGCTGGGAGAAAGTGACAAGGCAGCTAGGCTAGTCCAAGCACTGACCTATCAGGGCTTCCAGTATGCATCGCACATCATCCCGGAAGTAGCCGATTCGCCAATGCCATTGGATGACGCCATCCGCTGGGGCTTTGGCCATGATGCCGGACCGTTTGAGGTATGGGATATGCTCGGGGTCAAGTCGACGGTCAAGGCGATGGTCGATTCCGGTTTCGTCCCTGCCAAATGGGTGGAAAAGATGCTCGCGGCGGGGTTTAAATCCTTCTATAAATACGACAAGGCAGGGACGAAAATCTCGGTATACAATGTCAAGAAAAAGGATTATGTCCCGATCCAGAAGACATCAGGTTTGGTGACATTGAGCCAGGCCAGGCAGACGAAGAAGTTGATCAGTGAGAATGCAGGCGCCAGCCTGTTCGACATCGGAGATGGGGTGGCGTGCGTTGAATTTCACACCAAGATGAACGCACTCGACGATGATATCTTCGAGATGATTCGTGAGGGGCTTGACCGCGCCGAGTCGGATTTTGATGGTCTGGTGGTGGGCAATGAGGCTGAGAATTTCTCGGCAGGGGCGAATCTGTTCATGGTAGTGGTTGCAGCCCAGCAAGGGATGTGGGACACGCTCGATGCGGCGGTCAAGAAGTTGCAGGATATGAACATGCGCATGCGATACTTCCCCAAACCTGTAGTGGTTGCCCCGGCAGGGCTCGCCTTGGGCGGTGGTTGTGAAGTAACCATGCACGGCTCGCGCGTCGTCGCAGCGGGTGAGTTATATATTGGTCTGGTGGAGCTAGGCGCTGGCGTCATTCCTGCCGGCGGCGGGACAAAGGAAATGCTGCGCAGGCTCGTTAATCCGCCGATGCGTATAGCAAACACAGATGCCCTGCCTTTTCTGATGCGCATGGTTGAACAGGTTGGCCAGGCAAAAGTGGCAACCAGCGCCGAAGAAGCGCGCCAGTTTGGAATACTAAATTCCAGTGACCGGATTGTAATGAATCGGGGGCATCTCCTCACTGAGGCCAAGCAGGAAGTCCTGGCGATGGCTGCGGCGGGATATCGTCCTTCTGCACCTGAGCAGATTTACGCAGCCGGTCGGGAAGCGCTGGCTGCATTGCGGGTCGGCCTTCATATGTTCAAACTCGGGAAGCAAATCACGGAGTTCGATGCTGTCATTGCCAACAAACTTGCTTACGTGATGACAGGTGGAAACCTGAGCCGGCCTACATGGGTCAGCGAGCAATATATTCTTGATCTGGAGCGTGAGGCTTTCATTTCTCTTTGTGGGGAGGAAAAGACTCAAGCCCGGATGTGGGCATTACTCCAAACTGGCAGGCCGTTGCGAAATTAGGAGGTAGGAATGAATACTCATGATGCTGTTATTGTTGCTGCTGCCCGCACCCCTATCGGTAAAGCCAAGCGAGGGGGGCTGGCTACTGTTCGCCCGGATGAAATGGCCGCGCTGGTGGTCCGGGAGGTGCTCAAACGTGCACCTGGTCTGGATCCGACCGAAGTCGAAGATGTGATCCTCGGGTGCGCTTTCCCCGAGGGCGAGCAGGGTCTCAACATGGCTAGGACAGTCGCACTGCGGGCAGGATTGCCTTACACCGTTAGTGGAGAAACCATTAACCGGTACTGCTCTTCGGGCTCTCAGGCCATCGCCCATGCCGCTTTTGCGATTATGACCGGGCAAATGGAGGTTGCCATTGCGGGAGGGGCTGAGTCCATGAGCCTCATCCCGATGACCGGAAATAAATTCGCGCCCAACCCCGCCTTTGCGGCTGAGGATCCCAGCGCGTTTACCAGCATGGGTTTGACTGCTGAAAATGTCGCAGAAAAATATGGGATCAGCCGTCAAGACCAGGATGCTTTTTCACTCCGCAGTCATCAGCTTGCATCGAAGGCGGTCACTTCGGGTCTCTTTGATCCAGAGTTGGTGACCGTTGACGTGGAAGTGACTGAGGTTGTTGATGGTAAGCCTGCAATTCGTCAATTCACAGTAAAACGCGATGAGGGACCTCGTTCCGATACGACACTCGAAGCGCTTGCGAAGTTGCGCCCGGCTTTCAAAGAAGGTGGCACCGTCACAGCAGGCAATTCATCCCAGATGTCGGATGGAGCCGCTGCAGTGATCGTCATGTCCGCCGAGAAAGCAGACGAGTTGGGACTGAAACCACTCGTCAAGTTTGTCTCGTTCGCCACCGGCGGTGTCCCGGCGGAATTAATGGGAATAGGCCCTGTCGCCGCAGTTCCCAAGGCATTAAAGCTGTCAGGGTTGAAACTCGGTGATATCGCCCTTTTTGAGATCAATGAGGCTTTTGCTTCCCAGTCGCTGGCCGTGGTCCGCGAGCTGGGAATTGACGTGGACAAAGTCAATGTCAATGGTGGTGCCATCGCCCTTGGACATCCATTGGGCTGCACGGGCGCAAAACTGACAACTCAACTGATTTACGAGATGGCTCGTCGAAAATCCAGATATGGCATGGTGACCATGTGTATTGGCGGTGGCATGGGCGCGGCAACCATATTTGAGAATCTGCAGATGAATTGATCTAGTGCCAATTTATGTTTAGTCCAGTATTGTCTCGAACTACTTTCTGGTGTATCAAAAACCATACAACTCAATGATAAGGAGACTCAACAATGGCTGATCTCACAATTGCAGAACTGATGGGAAAAATGCCCAAGGCATTCAATCCTGAAAAAGCGCAGGGATTGGACACCGTCCTTCAATTCAAGTTCACCGGCAGGGAGGCAGGCGACTGGTATGCCGTGATCAAAGAAGGCGCAGTCAAGGTGGAGCAAGGTGTTAATCCCAGCCCGAAGATGACCCTCACTGCGGATTCAGACGATTACATCGCGCTCTTCACTGGAAAACTGGATCCGATGCAGGCTTTTATGCAGGGCAAGTTGAAACTCCAGGGTGACTTGAACCTCGCGATGAAGATGACGCAATTCTTCAAGATGCGCTAATTTCTATGATGCGAGCGCGCTACGTCTCCCGCTGAATATCCATTTTAAATGTCCGGCACGCAATTACAATGTGCCGGCCATTTAATAATAAGATGAGGTGTCAGGAAATGTATAGTTTTCTGTTGAATAGCCATCTGGTGTATGAATCGATTAAGTGTATAGCCCCCAATCCAGCGCGGTAGGATCCTCCATCATCGAAAAATCCCAAACGTCCATGCCCATCTCGACGATGACGGGCATATTCAAACCTTCCTGGGCTTTCTGACGGGTCATATCTACCATAGCGGGACCATAAGGGCAGAAGGGGGTGGTGAGTATCATCTTCAGGCGACCATTTTTTTCTTCGATTTGGACATCGCGTACCAGCCCAAGCTGGATAATATTCATGCCAATTTCCGGGTCGACGACTTCAGATAATTTTTCCCGCAGACTCTGAACTTTATTTGGATGAGTTTCGTGGATGGTCCACTTAACTTCAGTAACTGGAGCGTCGCTCATTAGATCTTCTCCACAGGGATTTGGACAACATACGTGCAATGTGCCGCCCCGCTCAAAATACATTGGACTTTATTAGCGGGTACAGCAAGCATTTTAGAGATCAGAGTCTGGTCAACCGTGCAGACTTCAGGGTGAACCTGACCAACATGAAGGTAAGGACAGGTGATCTCGTGAATTAAATATTCCCGATCTCTTTTTTCCCACTCCACAATGAAACCTTCTTCGCCCAATAAATCCTTCATGACGTTCAGGCGTTCTTCCACACTCAGGCCTTTTAATTGGTCCTCATGTTCCGATGCAAGGTTGGTAGCCACCTGCTTGAACATTTCGCTGACAAAAGGTTGGGGCAGCTGCTCTTTCATTTGGCTCAGCAGGCGGGTAGTCAGCCTCAGGTAACGGGTAGGGAATTTTTCCATCCCGTCCTCAGTCAGAGAATAAACCAAACGAGGCCGACCGACGCCGTGACGTTCTTCTTCAGCATTGATAAGACCTTCTGCTTGTAAATTCGTCATATGGTGGCGCACAGAGATGGGATTTATGCCAACGACATCCGCGAGCTCATTGATGGTTGATCGTGGGTGGTGCAGCAGGGTTTGAAAGATTCTATCGCGTGTGCTTTTCATCGCAAGAATTAGAATGGTCAAAAAGTGTAGCTTATTTTCTATTTGGAGTATATCAGTCCCTATTGAGCTTGTCAATATTATAGATAAATATCATAAATATCCACATACGCGGACATAGCTGATGTGTCAGCCATGTCCGCGTAAAAATCGGTATGTCATCTGCAAGATTCGGGCATGTCGATAAGTGGCGTAGATGGTGCGAAATCAGGAATGGCAATGCTCTCATCTTGTGAAAAAGCGATTGAGTGAATAATCCCTTGTGCGTCAGTCGTGCTCACTTGGTCGCTCGGGAATGCGCCGAAAATCAATAACTTATCTGGATGAAAGCGCAAGCAAT
>JBGOXG010000272.1:0-2676 GCA_041479025.1 Anaerolineae bacterium | reverse complement strand
CTGTTTTGTATTTCGCCCTGATGAGCCACCGGCCAATCTGAAAGTCCCTTAGACCCCCTTCTCCTTCTTTAATATTAGGTTCCAATGCATAAGCAGGATCTTCATATTTTTGGTGGCGGAGAAAAAGATCTTTAGCTAAAGCTTCGGCAAATCTTCGGATTTTTCGATGAAGAACTTTTTTCGTGAAGAGAAGATAAAAATTCCGGAAGAATTCGTATTCTCCATCGAGATAACGTCCGTCGATCAAGCTTGTTTTGACATGTAAATCCGATTGAGCCATTTTTAGACATTCGTTGATCGACCTCGAACTGCAACTAACGTCCAGCCCTAAATCCCAGAGTGGATAGAGAATTTTTTCAACCAAAGGCGGAAGGTCCTCTTTCTTCGATGCGGAGTAAAGGAGGAGAAGATCGATATCTGAGTGGGGAGCCAATTCAGCCCTCCCATATCCTCCCACTGCCATGAGACAGACCGATAGAGAAGGGGTTTGGGATTGTGCCTTCTGGAATGTCTTTCTCACAATTCCATCCATCATTTCAGAATTTTGGCGAAATAATTCTCTGGGGGATGAGTGGATGGTTGCGGTCTGGGCCATGTTGTTTCTGATATTGATGAATCCGTTCTTGGTAATCCCTGGGTTAAATTGCATCTTTTCCACGTTCTCCAGTCCGGATTCGGATCACCTCTTCAACGGGGGATACAAATATTTTACCATCCCCAATTTTCCCTGTCTTTGCGGCCCGTTCAATGGTTTCGATCACCTTAACAACCATCTCATCGGTAACGATCATTTCGATCCTAACTTTTGGCAAAAAATCGATCTTGTATTCAGCTCCCCGGTAAACCTCAGTGTGACCTTTTTGTCTCCCAAATCCTTTAACCTCATTGACTGTCATTCCCTGAACACCGATTTTAGTTAATGCATTCTTTACTTCATCCAGTTTAAATGGTTTGATAATTGCTTCGATCTTTTTCATTTTATCCCTCCGTTTTTTAATTCGGAGATTTTAATCTTTTTACTCCAAACTCCGAACTCAACACTCGTAACTTTCTCAGAATGAGTACCCTGTTTCGCCGTGCTGGCTCAGGTCAAGGCCGCTATTTTCTTCCTCTTCACTCACTCTCAAACCCATCGTCCAACCCAGGATCTTCAATAGGATAAACGTCACCACAAAGGAGTAGACCCAAGCGGAAACCACGCTCAATGCCTGCACCGCAATGAGAGACGGATTGCCAAAGAACAAGCCGTTGTTCCCGGCTGCATTGATGGCCTTTGAGGCGAAAAGCCCTAAAGCAAGAGCTCCCCATGTCCCGCCTATCGCATGAATTCCAAACACGTCCAGGCTATCATCATACCCGAACTTATTTTTTCCCATGACAGCCATGTAACAAAAAATCCCTGCGGTCAATCCAATGAATAGTGCAGGCATCGGACCTACAAAACCCGAGGCCGGCGTAATGGTTGCTAAACCGGCAACTGCTCCGCTTACCGCGCCGAGGGTAGTTGGTTTTCCTTTGTAAATCCACTCCCCAAACGCCCAGGAAAGTGCTCCCCCTGCCCCAGCAATGTGGGTAACAACGAAAGCGCTTGTGCTCAGCATGCCAGCGGCAATGGCGCTACCGGCATTGAATCCAAACCACCCGAACCAGAGGATCGCTGCGCCTGTTATCGTCATCGGCAGACTATGAAGAGCCATGGGCTCTGTCCCGAATCCTTTGCGTTTTCCCACAAGGAGAGCGGCGACGAGTGCGGAGACCCCTGAGCTGATGTGGACAACGATTCCGCCGGCAAAATCTAAGCCCCCCATTTTTCGAATCCACCCACCCGTTCCCCAGACCCAATGGGCAATTGGGTCATAAACCAGCGTCGACCAAAGCAGCGTGAAGACGACGAAGGTCTTAAATTTCATGCGCTCGGCAATCGCCCCCATAAGAAGCGCCGGGGTGATGATGGCGAACATGGCCTGATAAATCATGAAAGCTTGATGCGGCACGGTTCCTGCGTAATCTGGGTTAGGTGCAAGACCCACCCCGCTTAAACCAAACCAGGAGAGATCCCCGATGATTCCCCATCGATCGGGTCCAAAAGATAAGCTGTACCCGAAAATCACCCATTGCACACTGATCAAGGCTATGATCATAAAGCTTTGCATGAGCGTCCCGAGAACGTTCTTACTTCGAACCATACCGCCATAAAAAAGGGCTAGGCCAGGTGTCATCAACATGACCAGTGCTGAAGAGATGAGAAGCCAGGCTGTATCCCCTGTATCCACTTTGGGCAGAGCAGGGGCTGATTCTGCGGCAAGCGCTGCATTTGCCATTAACAGACCGAGCATCGGCAATGGGAAAAACACTCTTTTCATATGTTACGCCCTCCTTCAAATTGCGGATTTTGGACTTCGTCCCGAGCGCTCAGTTATTCCACTATTCCAGTTGTTTTTTACCTGCCTACGCAGAAGACCACGCCTGCGTGCCCTGCCTTCGCCGAAGCGGCTTCGCGCAGGCAGGTGAAACACCTGCACAAGACGTTTTGGCAAAAGCAGACACTTCGGCGTGCAGGCACGGACTTTGCCCGTAGGTCTCCGTTACGCTATGCGGTATGCCTTCTGTGCGTTTTCAATTCAGGTTCAAATTGCATCTTTTCCACGTTCTCCAGTCCGGATTCGGATCACCTCT
>JBGOXG010000183.1:0-4673 GCA_041479025.1 Anaerolineae bacterium | reverse complement strand
TATGGAGAGAACGTAGATATCAGCTTAATTCCTTGCTCTTCTAGCCGCGCTGC
Organism: Anaerolineae bacterium; assembly: GCA_041479025.1. Classification (GTDB taxonomy): domain Bacteria; phylum Chloroflexota; class Anaerolineae; order Anaerolineales; family Villigracilaceae; genus JBGPQJ01. The sequence goes on along the minus strand of JBGOXG010000183.1, from coordinate 4,620 downwards.
TGGCGAAAGGCGCGAAGCAGGACGGCGCCTACGCGCCCGCCACGGTCAACGCCTGGCTGGCCGGCGTCAAGGCCTTGTGCGCCAGGGTACCACCCAGGGGCACAAACGTGAAAGCCTGACTCCTGAGGAATCCCGGCGGCTGGTGGCCATGCCCGATACCGAAACCAAGCAGGGCGTGCGCGACCTGGCCATCCTCACGGTGATTCTGAAGACCGCCCTGCGCGGAATCTCCATCCATCGCGCTAACGTGGAAGATCTAAAGACCCTCCAGGGCCTGCTGGTGCTGCATTATCAGGGCAAAGGACGCATCGAAAAGACGGAAAAGGCCGTGATCATGGACGATACTGTCGTGAAGGCCGAGACCGCCCTGCGCGACTGGCTGGCCATTCGCGGCGCGGTCACCGGCCCGCTGTTTGTGTCGCTCTCGAAGCGGTCCATGAACAAGCGGTTAAGCCTGAGGGCCCTGCGCGGTCTGGTGACCAGCTACATGGAAAAGGCTGGCGTCGTCGGCAACAAATCCACACACAGCCTGAGGCATACGGCCATCACCAAGGCGGTCAGCAGTGGCCAGCCGCTTGAACGAGTAATGACCATGGCCGGCCACGCAAATCCCGCCACCACGATGATCTACTACCAAGAAGAGAACCGCATGAAGGACCTGGTCGAGGCCTATATCAACTATGACGACACGGAGAATTGATCGATCTGGTCTCTCTTCAGGATTTTGTCCGGGATGGGGAATACTCATTGAGCATATTAAAGGCGGCGTGTCTATTGCATGTGCCTTGTCGACGGCATTTTTAGTTTCCCATGGACTGGCATTCTGGCAATGCACCCCCCTACCGCAGACTCTCGCCTCCTGCATGCCCGGTCGATCTTGAAAAGGTGATATTGAGTGTAGTATAATTGTAGCGACTTTATATACAGAAGGAGTGCAAAATGGAATTCGTCCCTTATCGCTTGCTGCGCAATCAACCTTCCGAGTTACGCAAGAAGCTGGATGAAAAAGGCGAACTGATTGTCACGGTGGACGGTGAACCGTTGGCCGTCATGCTGAAAATCCCAAAGGGCAGCCTGGAGGACCTGGTGTTGCTGCTCGCCCAGATACGTGCCCAGCTGGCCGCCGCCTCCATCCGAGAACAGGCCCGGAAAGACGGCCTTGACGTAATAACTGCCAAGCAGGCAGATGTTTTGGTCAAGGAAACGCGCACCGCGGGCCGAGCTCGAAAGACCGGCTGATGCGTATCGTGCTCGATACCAATGTGCTGGTGAGCGGTTTGCTCAATCCGTCCGGATCCCCCGGGAGGATCGTCGACCTGGTCCTGGGCGGCAGGATCCAGGTGCTGTACGACGACCGTATCCTGGCAGAGTACTTGGATGTCCTTGCCCGGCCGGTGCTTGCCATTGATCCATCCCTGGCTCAGGCCATCGTTGGGTATCTCCGTTTATCCGGAGAGCGAGTCTTGGCGCTCCCGCTGCCGAAAGACTCACTGCCTGATCCGGATGACTTGCCCTTTGCCGAAGCAGCCATTTCAGGCGGGGCGGACGCATTGGTCACCGGTAACACCAAGCATTTTTCGAGGCTGAAGGGAAACGGGGTGACAGTGTTTTCGCCTGCGCAATGCCTGGAGCAGTTTGTGTAAAAATTGTGGCACATAAACATACCTGATTTATAAATCAGGTATAATAGGAACATGATGAACGTCGCACTATCCCACAAGGCGACCGAAGTCATACTCCACGATGCCATGCAGCGTGATATTGCCACCGCCCGTCGCGCCGCTCTCCTTCAAATTCTGTGGAATGAACGCTACCTCACTCGCGCCCAATTAATTGCCAGGGCTGAATACAGGGTGGGCAGGAACTGCTTCGGAACATCCGCCTGGGAGGATACTTTTTACCGGGACATGCGTGTGGTCAAGCAGGCATTTCAAGTTGCCAATTATCTGTTGGAATACAGCCGAAACAGGGAACATCCTGGTTACTATCTACATGGACAACCAGCCCTATCGCCTGAATTCAGGCAAATCGTGAAAGCCAGCGCTGTAGAAGCAGATCAGCGCCAGATTGACATTTATAACCAATTGACTGCTGCTGCCCGCTTTCGACAGGGCTGTGCCATCAGTGACATTGCCCGAAAAGTGGTGGCTTACCGCATCCGCCAGGAAAATCCCGAACTGACTCCACAGGAGGCCCATCAAATGGCGCTCCAACGGGCCTACGCACCATGAAGGATCAGCCGCTGGATATCACCGGATTCCTCAGGCTGGTCCTTGAGTCACTTGAAGCGGCTGGAGTCGAATACTTGATCGGAGGTGCCATTGCCGAATGGGCATGGGGCGAACCGCGGGCCACCCAGGACCTGGATCTTGTCATCAAGCTCCCCATCAAAGCCGCTGGCAGGCTCTCCAGGGAACTTAAGAAAAGGAATATGCTCATTCCAGTGGATATCATTCTGGATGCGATGGTGGAGGACCGGGCAGACATACCGTTGAATGCGATCCACATGTACAGCGGCCTCAAAGCAGACTTATATTTGATGCGGGACGGGGATATGCTTCGGCAGAGCGCGTTTCAACGCCGGGTAAGGGTCGATTATGGTCCGCCGATCGGAAAGGTCTATGTCCACTCCCCGGAAGACCTGATTCTCTACAAGCTCATGTATTTGGGATTGAGTGGGCAGCCAAAACATGCCCGCGATATTGCGGCAATTCTTCGGGCGAAAAAAAATCAACTTGATTTTGGATATATCGAAGAATGGGTCACTCGACTGGGATTGGGCTCTGTTTGGAAGGAAATGCTTGACAGCATTGCATAGATCAATGTCGAGGCCTATATCAACTATGACGACTGAGCCGAAAGAGACTTATGACAAAAAGCGCACTGCACGAAGAGTTGATTGATCTGGTATTTCTTGCTGTTGCAGATACAGGATTTTGTCCGATGGCTGCAGCCGGAGTTTAGGCATTAGCCTGCTGCGTGAGACCTGATTGAATTTCATAATAAGGATAGTGTGAAGAATGAACAAACAGGAATGGATAGTTGCGCTAAAGTCCTTTCAGCAAACACAGCGTCAGCTTAATCCAATTCCCGACCGTGACAGCCTTTCAGACGAAGAAGAATGGCATTGTCGCATCATCGGCGGCGAGTTTACGAGCTGGTTCAAGCATCAACTGCGCAAAATCGTCGGGCAACGTACGGCGTTGAGGGTGATGAGTTTCGACCCACAACCCCTCATTGTGTTTACAACGACGATACCCGGCCTTGTGGCGGCACGAGAAATCATACCGGGGCCATCGGAGAACTTTTTTTATCTGCTTCATACCGAGTTTCAGGAATGGGGAAAAGACCATCCGGTAGACAAGTTCACTTTTCACATTCATCATTGGAGTTACTTTCGGCAGATCGACCAGGAGCTGCTATTAAGGGCGCACACGGCTTACCCTGGAGTCAATGCGGAGGAATATCGCATTCACTCCAGCGGGGACTTATGGGGTGTGAGAAGCGGGGCTGAGGGAGATCATCTGTGGCGCTGGAATGGCCAGGAAATGGAACTGCTGGAAGAGGCGTTTTCACAAAAAATGTTCTGAGAAGGATTTATCACCTTTCAAAGCAGCATTACCACCAACCGTCCGCCGACAGAAGGTGATGCTCTATCAATGGCCAGGGGATATTGCCACCGTGGCAAAGATGGCCGGCCACGAGAATGTCAGCACGACCGCCCGCTATGACCGCCGGCCGGAAGAGGCCAAACGTAAAGCGCTCAAGCTTCTGCACGTCCCTTACCAGGCCCGGAGAGCCGCCATCAAAATCAACACCAAGAAGTAAAAAAGCCCGCAGGATGGCTCAGGACGAGCGCAAATGGCCCTGCACGAGCAAAATCATGTCCAAATCGCAGAGAAAAGCCGACTGAAAGCAGTACAGATTTTGATACAGGGCTTGACCGTGCGGCCTTTGCACTTCGGTCATTTTGCAACATGAAGGACAGGAAGAATTAAAAGATGAATGGCCTCGATACACTTCGAAAAAGTTTCAATCGTCAACAGCGCGAGAAAGAAAAGTAACCTGCCACAATCCCGATGAGGGCGGAGCAGGCTATCTGCGCACCGCATCCGAGGAGAGCGGGCATCCGGGCTTGATCAGCCTGGCGATCCAGCTAGGTTTCGTGGGCAAGGGTGTGCAGGTGCAGAGCCTGCTCAAATCGCTGGCGCAGACCTTCTAAGATGAGTTCATCACCCAGGCGGAGATGCGCGCCCAAAAGCTGGGTTCAAGCCTTGGGGTGATGTTGGCAGTCTTCAAGAAGGTTGGTAAACATTACAAATATTATCTGACCGAATTCGGTCGTCAATGGGCTGCTATGGCCTTGAAATTGCGCAAGATTGTCATCATTCCTAATCTCGCTCTACCTGCTACATCGCAAGCCTGATTCCTTGCTTTTTGTGCAAGAATCCAATGGATAAGATGCTAATGGGTAATGCCCATATTTTTTAGCGGTCTCATACATGGCAACGATATTTTCAGGGGGGACATCCGCCTGGATATGGTTGCAAGGAGCCAGGATATAACCTCCACCGGGACCAAGCGCCTGGATGCGTGATCTGACATCCTCATTAACTGTTT
>JBGOXG010000090.1:0-9054 GCA_041479025.1 Anaerolineae bacterium | reverse complement strand
CTTCATCAGATCCCACAGTGTCTCAAGCACAGCCCTTTCGGTGAGTGGATCGAGGTTGGCGGTCGGTTCATCCAGTAACAGTATCGGCGCATCTTTGAGCAATGCCCGGGCAATCGCCAACCGCTGTCGCTCCCCGCCACTCAGACGTGCGCCCATTTCTCCAATCCATGTCTCGTACCCAGCCGGCAACCCGGCAATAAAGTCATGGATTTGTGCTTGTTGCGCCGCTGATTCGATCTGTCCCTGAGTGGCTGCCGGGTTAGCCAGTAACAGATTCTGCCTGATGGTCGCATTGAAGAAAAACGAATTCTGTGAAACGACAGCAAATAATCTTCGGACGTCATCCTGTGCGAAATCCTTTATGGACTGCGAGGATATGGTGATTGCCCCGGCTTCAAAATCCCAGAATCGTTGGAGCAAATGGAGTATCGTCGATTTACCTGCGCCGCTCGGACCGACAATGGCCAGCGATTTCCCCGCGTCCAGGCTGAAACCAACCGCATCGAGTGCGGCGGAGTCAGACTCCCCGTAGCTGAACGACAAGTTCTCAAACTTGATCTTATCGATGTCTAGTCCTGCTGCCTGCCTGCTGACGGTTTGATCGATGACTGCGGGTTTTGCATCCACCACTTCGAACAGTCGCTTTGCTGATTCGAGGGAAATGCCCAGCATTTGTGCAGCAATCGGGAGAGGGGTGACCGCTTCAAAACTAGCCAGTGCCGCCAGGGCGATTGCCGCCAGAGCCACACCAGGGATCTGCCCCGTCGAGACAAGCGAGATTGCCAGCACCAGGATCACCCACATCCCCAGGTTGGCAAGCAGGACCGATAAGCCGTTGTTCAACCCGCTGATTAAAGCCATCCGACTTTGCGCAGCTCTGTAGATCACACCCGTGAAATGGAGCTGCGCCGCTTTGTCCGGTTGCCGTCCAAAGGCAACCACCTCCGCCATGCCCTGAATATCATCCACCAGCCGGGATTGCAAATCAGCACGACAGATGACGAGTTCGCGTCCGGGCTTTTTGGATACAGCCTGGGCGGCAAGCGGGACGAGCACCCCCAGGAATAATAAGAAGCCCATCAACGCCCAACCGAGCCTCGGGTCGAATGCGGCGAGAATTAGACTCATCCCCAGCGTGATGACCAATGCAACCAGGGGGGGGGAGACTACGCGGACGTAAAAATTCTCCAGTGTATTCACATCACCAACTATTCGGGAAAGCAAATCCCCACTTCTGTACGTCATCAGTCGGGCAGGAGCCAGAGGTTCGAGTGCGCTGTAAAACCAGACACGTAGTTTGGACAGCAATCGGAATGTGACCGTGTGCGAGGCAAGCCTTTCGATGTACCGGAAGACTCCGCGTGCAATGCCAAAGAAGCGCACACCGACAATGGCCACCTGCAAATCAGCGATGGAGGGATGCAGGGCGGCAGCGGAGATGAGATAGGCCGAGGTACCCATCAGGCCAATATTGGCTCCGATGGTGACCACTCCCAGCAGGACGGATAGCGCAACCCAGTTCCACGAACCATTTAGAAAAGCGAGCAGGCGTCGGAAAGTGGAAGTTTTTGGGTTATGAGGGACTGTTTGTGTTGGAAGATTATCAGGCTTTTGATTCTTTATTGTCGGATCACCCAAGTTCGCAGAGAATTTATAGAGTGGTTCATTGCGTTCCTGGACATCGGTGGTGACGCCCACATCGCGGGTGTAAGCCCGCAGAAAATCAGCATACATCCCATTCTTTTTGAGAAGTTCTTGATGGGTTCCGGATTCTACAATCTGACCGCCATCCATCACAAGGATCTGGTCTGCCCTGAAGATGGTTTTAAGCCGATGGGCAATGGTAATGACCGTACGTCCCTGCATCAAATTATCGATGGAATCTTCCAGTAGTGCTTCTTGCTCAGGGTCGAGGCTGGAGGTGGGTTCATCGAGAATAAGCAGCGGTGCGTTTTTCAAGAAAGCCCGGGCGAGGGCAAGACGTTGCGCCTGACCACCGCTGAGACGGGCTCCGCTTTCACCAACCAGGGTCTGGTAACCTTCGGGCAACGCTTGAACAAAGTCATGCAGGTGAGCAGCCTGCGCTGCTGCGACGACTTGCTCATCGCTGGCAGAAGGATTTGCCAGTCGGATATTAGCGTCAATGGTATCGTGGAATAAATGCGGTCTTTGCGGAACCCAGGCGATTTGTTCACGCCACATGTCAGGATGGATTTCCTCCATATCAACTCCGTTGACGGTCAGGCTGCCGCTGGTCGGCTCGACAAACCTGAGCAGTAAACTGGTCAATGTAGTTTTCCCCGCTCCGGATGCCCCGACAATGGCAATGTGCTGGCCTGATTTGATCTGAATCTCGATATTCTTTAGCGCAGGGGTGTTCTCTCCTGGGTAAGTAAAATGGACATCCGAAAATTGAATGGAAAGGGTCTTTAAATCGCCTGTGATAAGGAGCTGATCCTTTGTACCTGACTGATTGACGGACACCGGGGTGTCTAGAATCTCAAAAATCCGTCGGGCGGCAGCCACACCTGAAATGCCTGCATGGAAGCGCAGACCCAGCATGCGCAACGGGATGTAGAACTCGGGCGCCAGGACGAGCAGGAACAAGGCTTGTTGGAAATCCATGCGCCCGTAGAGCAGGCGCAGACCGACCTCCACGGCGATGATGGCTGTGCTGATGGTCGCGACCATTTCCAACACCAGCGCAGATAGAAACGTGACACGCAAAACATTCAAGGTGACATCGCGGAAATGATCGCTGACATCTTCGATGTTCCTGACATGCGATTTACTGCGCCCAAACTGCTTGAGCGTGGACAATCCCTGCAGGCTGTCGAGAAAATGCGCGGATAGCTTGCGGAGGGTTTCGTACTGCCGGTGGGTCAGTGCCTCCGCGGCTTTCCCAATTAATATCATGAAGACAGGGATCAACGGCGCAGTCAGGAAGAGGATAATCCCGGAAAGGGGATCGAGAGGAAAGACAAAGATGAGGATGGTCAATGGGACGAGTGCCGTGATGACCAGCTGCGGGACATATTGGCTGAAATATGCGTCCAACGCCTCGATCCCCTCGGTGGCAGTCGTGGTCAGTTCGCCGGTGCGTTCACCTTTCGCAAACGAGGGACCGAGATCGAGTAAATGATGGAAAAGGCGCTCGCGTAGATCGGTCTTTATCCGTACAGCGACGCTGTTCGCACTGACCTCACTCCCCCAGGACAGCACTGCCCGAAGAATGATGGCCAGCGCGAGAGTCTTCAGAAGAGGGGTGACATGCGTCAATGACGCACCCTCGAGGAACACCCGGTTGATGGTGATGCTGAGGATGGACGCCTGCCAGATGATCAGCAGCCCAAGGAAGAACCCCGCAAGAATCGTGAGGATCAGGTCCAAGGGAGAATCTTTGATTAGAGTCAGAAGGCGCTTATGCATGGCAACCGAAGATGTATCCCCATTATAAAACGGGCGGGGGCGCAACATGCTGCTCCCCCGCAGATAACTAAGGATTGGTTAGTAGGTCAACGTCTTCGGGTCGGTGGTGATCCTCTTGCGGAAGACATAGTACGTCCAGCCCTGATAGATCAGGACGATCGGCACAAAGATGAGCGCGACAACAGTCATCACAGTAAGGGTGTACGGTGTGGACGAGGCGTTGTAGATAGTCAGGCTGTAGAGCGGGTTGGTGCTTGAGATCATCACCCGCGGAAAGAGGATGGTAAAGAATATGATTTGCGTAATGACGATGTTGAGACCGATCAGGATGAAAGCCAAAATATCCTGTTTCTTGAAAATGAAATAGCCTGCCACGAACAAGGCAATCATGCCAAGCACCGGGAGAATGCCGGGGTCAAGACCGAGTCGCTCGTAGATATCCGTCGCGATATAGGTCCCGACCAACAGGAGCAGCATGACCACCACATCCACCGGAAAGATTTTCCTTGCCGCAGCCAGGGCGCGCTCCTGCATCTCACCGGTCAGTTTGAGCGAGAGGAAATTCGCTCCATGCAAAAGGAAGGCAACGACCGTAGCAATCCCACCGAGCAGGCCGTACCAGTTGAGCAACGTAAGCAAATTGCCTGTATAGTTCATGTCCGCATCTATCGGTACGCCGCGCGCAAGGTTGGCGAAAGTAACCCCCAGCAATAGGGAAGGGACCAGCGATCCGACGAAAATCGACCAATCCCAGAAGCTGCGCCATTTGGGATTCGGATCCTTCGAACGGAATTCAAACGCCACGCCGCGCAGGATCAACCCGAGCAGGAGCAGGAACAGGGCGGGGTAGAACCCACTGAACAGAGTGGCATACCAGTTCGGGAAGGCGGCGAAGGTCGCACCGCCGGCGGTGACTAACCAGACTTCGTTACCATCCCAGTGCGGGCCGATGGCGTTAATGATGGCACGTCGCTCCACGTCTTTCTTGCCGAGGAAAGGCAACAGCATACCCACGCCAAAATCAAAACCTTCCAGGAAGAAGAAACCGATCCAGAGTACAGCCACAAGGATGAACCAGAGCGTATTGAGGTCCATGGTAATTTCTCCTTATTAATCGTGCGATCCAACCAGGGAAGGTGCAACGTCCACCGATTCCTGCACCGCAGCATCCGGACCGGCTTTGGCATATTTTCGCAGCAGGTAAACATCTGCAACCATCAAGGCCGCATAGACCAGTGTGAATCCAGAAACCGTCACCAGCATCCAGCCGATCGTCGATGTCGGTGACACGCCGTTCTTCGTGAGCAACAACCCCTGCACAATCCATGGCTGACGGCCGGTCTCGGTCAGGATCCAACCGCTTGAATTGGCAATATAGGGCAGGAATATCGTCCAGATGCCCCATTTTGCCCATTGCAATTGTTTTTCGGGGAACCCTTTGAGCGCCCACCACAAGGCGAGGGCTGATAAGAGCACCATTATTAGCCCGGTCAGGAACATGAATCGGAACGACCAATAGGTGACCACCATCAATGGCACATAATCACCGGGACCATATAATTGTATGTATTCTGCTTGAATATCATTCACGCCGCGAACTTCGCAGGTCGCATTGTTGCAGGCGAGGATGCTCAACAGGTAAGGCACACGTAGTGACCAGACTTCCGCTTTGCCTGAAAGGTCGCCGATGGTCAGGAGCGAAAAGGAAGCCGGTTGCTCAGTCTCCCAGAGCGCTTCGATGGATGCCATCTTCATCGGCTGGGTTTCCTTGACATACTGACCCTGGGTATGACCACCTAAACCAACCAGCAGGGATGCAATTAACCCGATGATCGCTGCCATTTTGAACGAATATTGAAATACATCCACGTTCTGTTTGCGATAAAGGTGCCACGCGCTGATGGCCAGGACAAAGAATGAAGCGGTCGCAAACCCCGAGGAAATCGTATGCCAGAAGAACAGCCAACCCTTTGGGTTGGTCACCAGTGCGAAGAAATCCACCAGTTCCGCGCGCCCTGCGACCGGGTTGATGACATATCCCACAGGGTGCTGCATGAACCCGTTGGCCAGCAAAATGAACAATGCCGAAAGGTTCGAGCCGAGGGCAACCAGCCAGATGGTCGCCAGGTGAGCGCCCTTCGAAATTTTCCCCTCCCCAAAAATCCACAGACCCAAAAAGGTCGACTCCAGGAAAAATGCCAGCAGCGCTTCAATCGCCAGCGGAACGCCGAAGATGTCGCCGACATAACGGCTGTAGTCCGACCAGTTCATGCCGAACTGGAATTCCTGGACGATGCCTGTCACCACCCCCATGGCAAAGTTGATCAGAAACAGCTTACCCCAGAACTTCGCCATTTTATGGTAAGCCTCATCATTGGTGCGGTAGTACAAGGTCTGCATGATCGCGACGAACCACACCAAACCGAGTGTGAGAGGCACGAAGAAAAAGTGGTAAACCGTTGTAATGGCAAACTGCCATCGCGATAGCATGAGAGGGTCCATAAAATAACCTCCGTTCAAAGATATCGATGAATATCTGCGACCTCAATTCGCAATAAAATGGATCTGAACTTACAACATGAGCCGTTCCACTTATAAAAATTTTACCTGATAAAGTGTTCTTAATATCACAAATGTCCTATTACGACAGTCTCACTGTCCCCATTATAGGTTAAAAAAACCCTGCAAAGAAATGAATTCTTCGCAAGGTTTTTTTAACCGCGCGCGTTTGCAGATCAAATCAAGGTCATCGCGCACCCATCGGCGCGGGGGTCGGAGCCAGCCGTCAGAACGCCTGTTGCAGGATCGCGCAGGATGACCTGCCCGCGCCCGAACAACGCCCGACTGTAACCGCTGACGGGATAAATCGGATGACCCATTTCCGCCAGGCGCGCCATGGTGTCAATTTCCATCCCCTTTTCCAGGGCCACCCTGCCATCCTTTTCCTCCACATCGATGCAGAAGCGCGGCAAATCCAGTGCGGCCTGCGGGTCAGTGCCATCCATCAGCGCCAGGAAAACCTGCACATGTCCCTGCGGCTGCATGAAGCCTCCCATGACGCCAAAACTGGCGAACAACGAACCATCAGATTCGCGCGTGGCAATTGCAGGGATGATCGTGTGGTAGGGACGCTTGCCGGGAGCCAGCGCGTTGGGATGTCCAGGTTCGAGACTGAAATTGTGTCCGCGGTTCTGCAGCGTAAAGCCCCATCCGGAGGGAACGATCCCCGTCCCGAAGCCCATGTAATTGCTGTTGATGAATGAGCACGCGTTCCCAAAACCATCCACGACGCTGAAATAAACCGTATCCGATGAGGCAAATGGCGTGCCGCTTGCCTGGTCAACAGTGGCACGTTTCGGGTCGATCAATTTCCGGCGTTGAGCGCCGTAGGCCTTGGAAAGCAATTCGTCAACTGGCACATGCACCACCGCTGGATCAGCCACATACCAGCGGGTGTCAGCAAAAGCAAGCCGCAGTGCTTCAATTTCAAGATGCAGGCGTTCTGCGGACAACGGGGAATATTCACCCAGGTCAAACCCCTCGAGAATATTGAGCGCCATCAGCGCGGTAATACCCTGCCCGTTGGGCGGGCATTCGTAGACCCGATAATCCTGGTAGGTGACACTGGCCGGGGTTTCCCACGTTGAATGGTGCGCGGCGAGATCGTCCGCGGTCATACAGCCTCCCGCTTCACGTAGTGTGTCAGCAATGGACTCGGCGATTTTACCTTCGTAAAATGCCTTCTTCCCCCCTTCCGCAATACGTCGAAAGGTCTTCCCCAACCCGGGATTGCGGAAAATCTCACCTGGACCGGGTCCGCGCCCCGCGATGGTCATCTCCTGTCCATTGAGGGCACCCTTTAGCTGCTTTTCTGTGGAGCGCTGCCAGAAGAAGGAAGTGGTTGGAGCAATGGGCGCACCCTCATCCGCCAAACGAATCGCAGGCGCGAGAATTTCAGCCAGTGGGCGAGTACCATGCCGGTCGATCAGGTCGCACCATCCTGCGCACGCCCCCGGGACGGTGACTGTGTAAGGATGGTAAGGCGGTAAGACATCGAAGCCTTCTTTTTGCAGCCGCTCGAGGGTCAATCCGGATGGCGCCCTCCCGGAACCGTTGAGGGCAGTCACGGTGCTCGTTTTTGAGTCGTAGTACAGAGCAAACATGTCCCCGCCCAGGCCGGTCGACGTGGGCTCGGTGACGTTGAGCGCAGCAGCGGCGGCGACAGCCGCATCTGCCGCGTTGCCGCCCTTCAACAGGATTTCCAGTCCGGCGGCAGTCGCCAGCGGTTGCGAGGTGGAAACCATTCCTCCGCGTCCCATCACGGGCGAGCGGCGGGAATTAAATTCAGGCGCAGAAAATTTCATCGGCTGGATCCTGGTTCGGGTGGGGGAAACCTGGTGAATTATATCGCGGGCGGAGTAACCGGTGGAATCGTCGTGACGAGTACTTTGTCAACCCGGTTGCCGTCCATATCCATCACTTCAAAACGGAAAATCGTCCATTCGAAGCGGTCCGCCGGTTTGGGCACGCGCCCCAGGGAGGTCATGACAAAACCGCCCAGGGTTTCATATTCATCCTCGTCTGGAATGCGGCGGATATTGAAGATCTCCTTGAAATCCTCGATTGTTAACATGCCATCGAGCAGCCACGAGCCATCCTGGCGCTGTGTGGCCTGAGGTTCGCCAATTTCCAGGTCGCCAACGATCTCTTCAAGGATGTCATTGATGGTCAGAATACCCTGTACGGAACCGAACTCATCGACGATGAGCAGCATCTCTGCCGCGCCGGTTTTAAAAAGCTCCAGCGCGCGCGAAGCAAACGCAGTCTCAGGGACGTATTTAACCTGTTGCAGGTTTCGCTTGAGCGCCAGCGGCTCACCATGCAGGGATTCTAGCAAAAGGTCACGGGCTTTGATGATTCCGAGCACGTTGTCGAGGCTGTCCTCACAGACCGGGAAGCGTGAGTACATGCTTTCTTCGATGACCTTCTGGATGTCTTCCGGCGAATCTTTAATATCCAGCCAGATGATCTCTGAACGCGGGGTCATCAGAGAGAAGACACGGCGCTCGTGCATGCGGAAGACGCCTTCCACCATGTCTTGTTCGGTCTCCTCGATGACGCCTGCCTGCATGCCTTGATCGATCTGAACCAGGATCTCTTCCTCCGTGACCGGAGTTTCGATGGACGGCTTTTGACCTAGCAGCCGCATCACCAGGTCACTGGACTTGGTCAGAAACCAGACCAGTGGTCTAAAAATGCGCGAGATGAACAGCATCGGGCCAGCGAGAGAAGCGGCCAGCCTTTCCGGATTCTGCAAGCCAATCCGCTTCGGGACGATTTCCCCCAAAACGATGGAAAAATAAGTGATCAAAAGGACGACGATAAACAGCGCCAGGGAAGTCGCATAAGGCGCGAGGAACGGGATCTGTGCAATGAGCGGCGCGATCTGGTCTCCGAGGGTCACGCCACCCACCGCGCCTGTCAGCACACCGATAAGCGTAATCCCCACCTGAACGGTGGAAAGAAAGTGGTTGGGATTCCCGGCAAGATCAAGAGCGCGTTTGGCGTGCAGGTCGCCTTCATTGACTCGCTGCTGCAACCGCGGTTTCTTCGACGAGATGACTG
>JBGOXG010000266.1:0-2799 GCA_041479025.1 Anaerolineae bacterium | reverse complement strand
TTCAAAATCGGCCTCAACCACATCCATCCGCCGATCTGGTGGATCGCATCCTGGGTCAACACCGCGCACTGCGTTGAAGTGGCTGAATTCAAGGTCGCCTGTGGATTGGCGCGCACAATTTCGGCGGCAGCCGCCTGATTATCAGCGTTATTCTTCTCTTGGGCCAGTACGGCTGCCAGAGTTGCCCGGGCACACGCCTCACAAGGCTCACTCGTTTCCGCCGATGGAGTCACTATCATTCCATTACATACATTCAGGTTTGCAATGTCAATATCAGCACGAAAATGGCAAAGACGCTCAGTTTGATGATTATGGATGGTGGTTTGAGTGATGCCCACCAATTGCAAGATTTGGAACTGATAGACCCATAGACCTGCATGGGACCTGAACTCATCCTACAACAAAACACTCCCTGACCGCATCCATCGCCCGGGGAGTGTTCATCTCCGCCAGTTGGGGAGATGAAGGATGAAGATAATATGCAGACGACAGGACTAAGCCGTAAAGCTAGCATCACGGCTTCCGTTTGGCGGGCGACTCCCAACCCTTATGTTAATCGTCGAAGATCGCCCAATGCTGCTTCTATTTCTTCGATAGTGACCAGCTGATCTCCATCGACATGCTTAAGCATGCCGGCTTTTGCTTTTTCCATTGTGATATCGTGTATCGTCATGCGGCGTGCCGCAGCCTCTTTGACCAGTTCCGCACCCTGGCTGTAACCGATCAGCGGGTTCAGCGCGGTCACCACAATCGGGTTCTGCGCCAGCCAGCCTTCTGCCTTTGCCCGGTTTGCAGTGATACCTTGTACTGCCCGTTCAGTGAACACTCGTACCGCACCAATTGTTATTTGCATCATCTCGAAAAGGTTGTGGGCAATGACCGGCATCATCACGTTCAATTCGAGTTGCCCGGCCTGAGCCGCCAGTGCTACGGTCGTGTCGCAGCCGATAACGTGAAACATTGCCATATCGAGCATCTCAGCCATGACCGGGTTGACCTTGCCCGGCATAATGCTGGAGCCGGGTTGTACTGCCGGTAAGCGGATCTCATCCAGCCCGGTTGCGGGTCCCGAACATAGCAGGCGAAAATCGTTGGCAATGCGGATGAGGGTCAGGGCCAGAGTCCGCATGGAGGCTGAAAAAGCAGCCGCATCGGCCATCGATTGCATTGATTCGAATAGATTGTCAGACTCATTCAGTTGGAGACCGGTTAATTCAGACAGCTTTTTGACCATCCGGCGATGATAGTCAGGATGTGCATTCAGCCCGGAGCCGACAGCCGTACCGCCAATCCCCAAGCGTCTCAAGCCATCCGCAGCATACTGGATTCGCTCCGCGTCTCGCTCGACGGCTTTGGCATACGCGCCGAATTCCTGTCCTAATCGAACCGGGACGGCATCTTGTAAATGGGTCCGCCCCGATTTGACAATGTCATCGAACTCGCTGGCTTTGGCCTTCAATGCACCAGACAGATCCTTTAGCGTGGTGAGCAGTTCATCCAGGCGCCATAGACAGCCCAGCCGGATGGCGGTCGGGATGGTGTCATTGGTGGATTGGGCCATATTGACGTGGTCGTTGGGGTGGACGCGGTATTCCCCCAGATTTCCACCCAGGAGCTGGGTCGCGCGGTTGGCGATCACTTCATTGACGTTCATGTGATGACTGGTTCCCGCGCCCGCTTGGAATGGGTCGACGACGAACTGCTCGTTCCACTGTCCATCAATCATTTCTTGTGCGGCCCGGATGATGGCATTCGCTTTTTCTGCGTCAAGCAACCCCAGGTCCCTGTTGACTTCGGCAGCGGCCCTTTTGATCATTCCCATCGACCAGATAAAAGCCTGGCGAGGCTTTAGCCCCGATATGGGAAAGTTCTCGACTGCGCGTTGGGTCTGTGCGCCATACAGGGCACTTGCGGGGACAAGGACTTCGCCGAGCGCGTCCCGTTCAATCCTGTGGGGATACATCATGCATATACTCCATTTACAGGAATAGTCTAATTGGAGTGCAAATAAATTGTAGATACATTGACTTCAACGATTTGACCGCTATCATCTTCCCAGCGCAGGATGTTTTTAAGTTCAATTTTCCTTCCTTCCAATAGATTCTTTACCCATTCAAGCATGTTGTTTGCATCCTGCTTGTGGGGTTGTTGCCTGTAAAGCTGGGTAATTTGTGTCTGATGATTTATTCCCTTATCCACCGAGGCTATCATTGGCGAGGAGTTGTTCAATGAGTACCTGCTCTTCCATTTTGAGCGTGGAGGAAGCTTGGTTTGGTACGTTCTCAATTTTTTTATCTACCTGCTGGTACTCAACCGGAAACAGTACATCATCGGGGCAATAGGGATAGGGTGGTACCCAATCTTTGTTCGGGGCGGTGAACAGGGAAGCGTCAAATTTCTGATACTTTGTAAAGTCGGTGCTTTGGATGGTCAGGAATCCCGATACTTTTCGTCATATGTCCCATGACACTCATTGGAATAACCAGCAGTTGCTCTGCCGATTGAGCACCGCTGTTATTGCACAAAGTGAGATTCCGCCGCGAGTTGAAAATGTGGCTCTGAATAGTCATGGCGACGACTCGCCGGTTGTCTGGATTGATCACTACTTGTCTCACTCTTCCAGGGATGCCGTCACCCAAGAAATAAATTTCCTTTCCAATGGGTGGTTGCAAAAGACGGTGGTCTTGTAACTCCAGGTCAACTCCGGGAACACGTATGTAATTGATGACACCACGGACTTTGGGATGACTGGCGGCGCATTGCTCTGCGTTCCTGCGCACATCCGTGCTGCTCACTTCG
>JBGOXG010000066.1:0-11108 GCA_041479025.1 Anaerolineae bacterium | reverse complement strand
TGATCGTGATCAAACATGTGCTGGTGCTGGCATTTCTGGCCCTGGCTGTTTTTTCCGAGCGAGTTTACCTTCGGCAGGTCGGTGACGAGAACCCTAAAGCTTTGAAGCAGTTCCGGGTGGCATTTAATATCACCACGGTCATGGGTGTGGTCATCCTCCTGCTGACCTCGATCGCGAAGGCAGGTTAAGCCTATAGACGAATTTCCCCGAAGCGAGTAAACGATGTCGAGAGAACGCTGCGGAATTTGGCCATATGTAGCATATGCCTCTAATTAGGAAAGATCGCTGTAGCACGACAAGGAGAAAAATGAAAACTCTAATCGCTGGTTCGTTTGGGATGGCTCAGGTGATTATCATTGTCCCGTTGCCTGGCGCCATAGTCAGCATCGCCTTCTGGGGAAGCATCCCGGTAGGCGGTCTATCTAGCATGATGAGGAGGTGCCATAATGACTAAGAACGTGCAAACTAATAACCTTTCTGAGCCTCTTGGCAGCGCAACGACTGCCAAGGTCGACATCCACACAGGCGACGGCAACCTGACGATCGACCGGCTTACCGGCGGCGAGCAGGTGCTGGCCAGCGGCACGCTGCAGTATTTCGAGAGCCAGGGCTTACCTACCCGGACCCTGGTTTCGAGCAACGACCAGGCCACCCTCATGCTGAAGGGGGGCGGTAGCAGACGACCCTGGTTCCGTTTCCCCTGGGCGGCCTGCAATGGAGCGACCGAGTGGCAGATCCACCTCAATCCCACTGTCTCGTTTGACCTCACTGTCCACAGCGGCGGAGGTAACCTCAAGCTAGACCTGGCCGGTGCTGGCCTAACAAGCCTCTCAGCCGATACCGGAGGGGGCAACATCGACATACTCCTGCCTGACACCGATTCCAGTATGAAGGTCGTTGCCAGGACAGGGGCAGGCAATGTGACCATTATGCTGCCGGACGGTATTAAAGCACGGCTGTATACCAGCAGTGGGTTTGGGAAGATCATAATGCCCTCACAGTTCAAGAAGACCGGCGATAAAACATACCAGTGCGATGGCTATGAGGAGTCTGCCTGCAAAGTTGAGATAGAGGCTACCTCCGGGGCGGGCAACGTGATCGTCAACACCATCGGAATGATGAGTGAACGGCAAGGGAGCGGGATGACCAGGGCAGTGTCCGCTCGTGGTGGAGGGGTTCGCGATTGGCAGCGCTGGGTGCCCTACGCGGCAGTGGCATGGTCGCTAATCTACGCCGCGCTGGGGGTCTACTGGGCGGTGAGCGGGCGCGGGTTCCCTTACACCCCCAAAACCGTATCCGACATTATGGGGCCGCTGCTTGGACGGTTCGGACCGGGTGTGGCCTGGATCGTCGTGATGATGGCAGGGATTCCTGCGGCGGCGATGGGAGCGGCGATGCTGCGTGGGGTGCGAGGCAGGATGCTCCGGCCTCTCTTCATAACTGCCGGAGCACTGCTCGCCGGGGTCCTGCTGCTGTTCATGGCCGATCTCACTTTGCTGGAAACGCTCGGCTACGTTCCTTATGCCATCGTCGGGCTACTCACAGGCGCCAAGATCGGCCAGATCTATCTGGAGACTCTGGCTCAATACCAGTGGATCATCGCGCACCAATTGTTATGTCTCATCGGCGGGTTTCTCTGGCTGGCAGCTACCGTCTGCTATGCCCGCCTTAGTGGAAATGCCTGCCTGTATTGTGGACGCCGAAATAGCTCGGCAGGATGGAACAGCCCTGACAACGCCGCGCGCTGGAGCCGGATCGCCTTGTATGTGGCGATGGTGGCACCAGTCTTCTACGCCCTCACCCGTTACGCCTGGGCGCTGGGGTTCCCGCTGGGGATGAGCGAGGAGTATCTGCGTCAAGGTCAAGAGCGTGGGATGTGGACCGCGGGACTCTTCCTGGCGAACTTCGGCCTGGTGGGAGCGGTACTCATGCTCGGATTGGTGCAGCGCTGGGGTGAGGTATTCCCGCGCTGGATGATCGGCCTAGCTGGACGCCGGGTCCCCATCGCGCTGGCGGTAGTCCTGGCTTCGCTCGTATCAGTGTTGCTGATCGTGGGTGGCATCGCGATATGGTCCGGCTTAGCCCAGATGGTCGCTAACTTGGCGGCCGGTGGGGCAGAGGATATAGAAATCATCGGGGCAATAATCTTCCAGTTAGGCCCCACCTTGCTGTTCCCAGTTTGGGGTGTAGCGCTTGCAGTGGCGACGTTGGGCTACTATTACCGGCGGCGCGGCCCGTGCAGAATGTGTGGTCGCGGCGCATTGTCCCAACTCACTCAACAACGAGCCAAAAGTGTTGTTTGAATTGGCGCGACATGGTAAGCGCAGGGCAACGCTATGATCACTCCTGGGAGAACGGCACGGGTAAGCCCTGTTCCTGTTGATACCATCCAACAAGACGCTGTGTGTAACGCCGGTGAACACGACAGGTAGCAAACCGTTGGGCAGCCATATATCCTCAGACAAGCTATCACTAATAAGGAAGCACATGAACAGAAAAATATCAAAAATCGTAACAATTGCTTTATTGAGTCTTATTCTGATTTGTGTTGTACTGCTGGCGGTGGGGTCTCGCTTTGGACATCTCACAATAATGCTACCGCTTAAACACAAAGCTGAATTTGTAAATGGGAATGTTGCCTCGTTTCCCAGTAAGCTTCAAGTTAGCGGCAATCAAATAGTAAATGCGGAGGGAAGTGTTGTTTTGCTCAAGGGATTAATGCCACCAGACCCAGCTCGTTTACATTCCGAAAACAAATTCAGCCGGGACTTTTTCTCTGGAATGAGAGAAACTGGCGCAAACGTAATCAGGATTCCAGTCCACCCAGAAAATTGGGTAAACGATAAGGATTACCTTTGGCGATATCTTGACCCAATTATCACTTGGGCAGGTGAGTCAAATGTATATGTAATCATTGACTGGCATTACATTGGGAATATAGCGACAGGCGCAGGACCAGAAATGCCAGATATTGCCGATAAGCCCAAAGATTTGACATTGGAATTTTGGCAATTGACCGCACGATACTTTCGTGAAGTTCCCAATGTTATTTTTGAAATCTACAATGAGCCGCAAAGTATTGGTGCGGAAGAATGGCGCAGTAATGCCGTGGAAATCGTCCAGGCTATTCGAGAGCAAGGAGCAAGCCAGTTAGTGATTGTAGGCGGTATAGATTACGGTAAAGACTTATCATGGGTAATAAAGCATCCTATTGATGATGAAAATATCTCTTACGCTTCGCACATCTACCCAGTTCACTCCAGTTCTCAGTGGAATTATTTGTTTGGAACAGTCGCCGAGAAATACCCTGTCTTGATAACTGAGTGGGGTTTCATGGATGAGAATAGAAATACAGCCCAGTCCTACCTAGCCGGCGACGGAGCCACATATGGTGAGCCTTTTCTAGAGTATCTCAATGCTCGCGATATTGGGTGGGTAGCATGTTGGTATGATGATAAATGGGAGCCTGCCATGTTCACTGAAAGTTGGAAGGGTTATACCCGATATGGAGAGTTTGTCATGCAGCAGTTGAAAAAATTAACACATTTAGCCGCCCAACACAGCGTACCGGGAAATCACCGGCACTTTGCATCCGACCCTTGGAAAAGCACCAAGGACAGGCTGGTGGGACTCGCCGCTTTTTCAGGCAGGTTTCTGGCTTCAAGCTGGTTCCGACAAAGGGGTGTGATCTCTCCTCCCACCCACCAGTGGGTACCCCGCAAAGTACGCGGGCAGGCCGCACACCGTTATAAATATATCGAAAGGAAGAATAGATCATGAAGAAAATTATCCTGGTTATCGGTGGAACCGGAATGTTGGGACAACCGGTTTCTCACTGCCTGAAAGAAGCTGGATTCCGGGTACGGATCATGACGAGGGATCTTCAAAAGGCGCGTAAGACGTTTGACGACTCTTTCGAGATTTTTGCCGGAGACCCAATGGATCCCGGCCGCCTGGAGGAAGCGCTGGAAGGCTGTCATGGCGTCCATATCAGCCTTCCTACCGAGGTCGAACAGCAGGTGGCGGAGACTGTCGCGAGGCTGGCTCCCAAGCATGGCGTTGAGCGGATTTCCTATATTTCAGGGGCAACTGTTGCTGAGGAGAACCGCTGGTTTCCCATGGTCAATCGAAAATTCCTGGCAGAAAAGGGTATCCGCGAGGCAGGAATTCCTTACACCATCTTCTGTCCTACCTGGGTCATGGAGATTTTGCCTATGTTCGTGAACCAGGGTCGGGCTTCTGTTCTTGGAAAGCAGCCTCACCCTTACCACTGGGTAGCTGCGGATGATATCGCCAAAATGGTTTCGACAGCATACGGACTTGGAGAAGCTGCTAACCAGCGGTTTATTGTTCATGGGCCAGAGGCGATACGCATGCAGGTTGTGTTGAGGCGTTACTGCGCAGTGTTCTACCCTGACATCAAGGAAGTATCAAGCATGCCTTTTTGGCTGGTCAAGCTGCTGGCGACCATCATGGGCAACCAGGAGCTCAAGGGTGCAGGTGAACTGATGTCTTATTTCGAAAAGGTCGGCGAAGGGAGCAACTTTCCTAAAGTTAATGACGTTGTGGGTGCGCCGACGATGACTTTAGATGCATGGTTGCAAAAGAGAAAAGCAAGAGAAAGCTGACCACCACAGAAAGGAATTTTTTATGGAAATCCCACGCCACTGGAGATTGTTAGCCCAACGCTACCGCATGGAAGGTTCAACCTGCCCGAACTGCGGGCGGCTCACCTTCGCTTCCCGCCCGGCTTGCCCTCGCTGCGCCGCTCAACAAATGTCGGACCGCTATCTGCGGAATCTCGGTATTGCCAACATTGAATCGTACCGTAGTTGCCATTTCATTGAAAGGATTATAGGGTGAATCAAATGATCACAACTCTCGCTTCATCGATCACAAAAGCGGCCAGTAAACAGACCTATTACACGATCCGGTTCCTGGTGGACCGTGACCGGGTTGAGGACGCCTATCGGGCCTATGCATACTTCCGCTGGGTGGACGATGTCCTTGACGCGGATTCAGGTTCCAGGCCTGAACGAAGCGCTTTCCTCGAGCGGCAAAAGTCCCTGCTTGAAAGCCTTTATCGGGGCGAGTCCCCGCGGGATGTTGACATCCAGGAAAATATGCTGGTCGAGCTGGTCCAGCACGATCAGGAAAAGAACAGCGGCCTGCAATCCTATCTACGCAACATGATGCTGGTGATGGATTTCGATGCGGGGCGCCGCGGCCGGTTGATCTCGCAAACTGAGCTCAACGAGTACACACACTGGCTGGCGATTGCGGTCATCGAGTGCATACACTATTTCATCGGACATGATGATTTCGCGCCTCGTGATGAAACGCGGTATCTTGCAGTGTCTGCCGCGCATATCGCGCACATGTTGAGGGACACATATGATGATAAGCAGGTCGGGTATTTCAACATTTCTAGCGAAGTACTAAAGGCGAATCACATTGGTCTCGAGGATGTACACAGTGATGCGTATCGTGCCTGGGTGAAGAGCCGGGTGGTACTGGCACGCGAGTATTTCGAGGCAGGCAAAGACTATTTTACACGGGTCCAGAACCTGCGTTGCCGCCTCGCATGCTTTGCGTATACCGCACGCTTCGAATGGCTTTTGGACACGATTGAAATGGAAGGCTATCACCTGCGCCCGCAATATAATGAGAGAAAAAGCATGGGTGCTGGACTAAAAATGAGCTGGCTTGCGCTTTCATCCTTGATCAATGTGCACGGGATGGAAACTCCGTCCCGGCCGATCGCCTCGCAAAGGCAGGGCAAAGTATGAGATCCAAATCCGTGATTGTCATCGGTGCGGGTATCGGTGGGCTCGTCGCCGCGATCCATCTCGCTAAGCGCGGGCTGCATGTCACGGTCGTGGAAAAGAACGCACACCCTGGCGGACGCTGTGACCGCTTTAGCCGCGAAGGTCATCATTTTGACACCGGACCCACTCTTTTTGTCATGCCCCTCTTGTATGAAGCAGAGTTTCGCGCCTTGGGAACTTCTATGCACGAACGGCTCGACCTGCAGCGTGTTGACCCGACCTATCATCTGGTCTTCGATAATGGCAGCCAGCTTGCGCTCACTTCCGATATGAAATCCATGCACGAGCAATTGGAAACCATCCAGCCAGGAAGTTTCCAGGAGCTGCTGCGTTACCTGCAGGAAGGCGGCCGGCACTACCAGCTGGTTTTGGACAACCTGGTCAACCGCGATTTCCGCAAAGCCTCCGATCTCTTCAGCATCCAGAATCTAGCTTTGATCTTTCGACTCAAGCCGCTCATCAACCATTATCGAAACATGTCTGCCTACTTTGATGAGCCGCGTTTGAAAAGTGCCTTTACCTTTCAGGATATTTACACGGGGTTGAGCCCGTTTGAAGCGCCAGCCACTTTTTCGATGATGCCTTACACGGAACTAGCGCATGGTGTCTGGTATCCCAAGGGCGGCATGTATAGCATCGTTGAGACCCTGATGGATCTTGCCCGCCAGGCCGGCGTCGAATTCATCTTTAACTCGGCGGTGGAGCGGATTGATGTCAATGAGACGTACGCCCGAGGCGTTCTGCTTGCCGACGGGTCGCGCCTGGAGGCGGATGTGGTGCTTGCCAATGCGGATCTGCCCTATGTTTATCAGAGTCTGCTTCCACAGGACGGGATGGCTAAGGCACTCACGCGTAAGCGCTTCTCCTGTTCGGTGATCAGTTTTTTCTGGGGGGTGGATAAGAAGTATGAATCTCTCGGTCCCCATACTCTTTTCCTGGCGGACGATTACCGCGAAAACTTCGAGAGCATAGATCGAGACCTGAGCCTGCCTGCCAATCCCAGCCTTTACCTTCATGCCCCGGCGCGGCTCGACCCCTCGATGGCTCCCCCTGGCCAGGATACCCTGACGGCGATCGTCCCGGTCGGGCATCTGAGCGACAAGGGTGGACAGAATTGGGAAGAGCTTCGGGATAATGCACGCCAGCATGTATTTCGCCGACTGCGGACCCTCGGCATCACTGACCTAGAAGCGCACCTCAAGTTTGAAGAGACCTATACCCCACCCTCATGGGCCAAACGATATAACCTGATGAAGGGCTCCACGCACGGGCTGTCCCATCGGCTGACTCAAATGGCCTGCTTCCGGCCCTCCAACCGGCATCCCCGCTACCAGAATTTGTACTTCGTAGGAGCCAGCACGCATCCCGGGACAGGAATACCCACTGCCATGGTCTCGGGCCGGTTGGTATCCGAGCGAATTCGGAAGGAACTTCAATGAAAGTACTGATCATCTCCACCAACACACTGCCTGCTTCTCCTTCGGGACCAGTCTACATCGCCGGAGCGGCCCGCCAGGCGGGTCACGAAGTCCAGATCTATGAGCGATTATTTGCAAACGACCTGGTAGGCGAATTAACCGCGAAGCTCAGGGATTTTCAGCCAGAGGTCATCGGCGTTTCAATCCGCCTGGTGTTTGGCGATGAATTGGATCGCGAAGCCCCCCTGGGTACCCGCCATACCGATTTGCGGCCGGGGGTTAAAGAGATGATCGATATCGTCCGCCAGGTCTCGCCTGCCCGGATCTTGCTGGGAGGTCCTGGCTTCAACTACTATGCTCGTGATTGGCTGGAGTACCTGGACCTGGATTACGGCATTCGCGGTGAAGGGGAGGAAGCCTTTCCGCTATTTCTCCAGCAGCTGTCGGAGGGCGGGGATATTTACTCGGTGCCGGGTTGCGCCTTCAGAAAGGATGGCGGTTTCTATTCTGTCCCTCCCCGCCCGGTGCAGGATTTGGACCACCAGGCTTTGCCTGCTTATGATCTCCTGGATTGGCAGTCCTATGCCGGGAGAAAAATCTTCCCAGCCATCTTCACCAAGCGCGGCTGCGCCTTCTCCTGCACCTACTGTCCATACAGCAAGCTGGAAGGCAAGCGCTACCGGCTGAAAAGCCCGCAGCGGGTGCTTTCGGAGGCCCGCTGCATCTTCCAGAATATGGGCAGCCGTAAAGTGATGTTTTGCGATAACAATTTCAACACTCCCCGCCAGCATGCGGAAGCCATCTGCCGGGCGTTGATCACAGAAAAAGCGGATCTGCAATGGGGTACGGGGGACCTGCGACCGGCAGGCGTCACTGACAACTTTTGCAGGTTGATGGAAGAATCGGGCTGTTTTTATGCCAACCTGGCCATCGAGTCCGCTTCTGAAAAGATGCTCAAGAGCATGAAACGCGGCTATACCGTCCGACAGGTGCGGGAATCCCTGGACGCCATGAGTCGCTCGCGGATCCCATTTGGCGCTTCACTGATGTTGGGAGCACCCGGTGAGACCCCGGAAACGATCGCAGAGACCCTGGCTGTACTGGATGATTACGAAATCCCGAACGGAGTCTGGGTCACATTGGGCGTGTACTTATGGACCGATCTCCAGAATATCGTCGCCGAAGCGCGCCGGAACGGTCTTCTGAAAGATGAGAAAAGGCTGTTCAGCGGATGTGTCTATCTTTCTCCAGATCTGCCCAGGTCATACCTGCGCGAGTTGCCGGACGCTCTACGCGCTAAGCCAGGCTATTCGGTCCAGTTCAACAAACCCAGCGAGGCCTGGAAATTATGATTTGCCGTTAAATCCCAGTCAGATAAACAAAGGAGAAATTCAAATATGAAAATCATTGAAATTATCAAAAGAGTTGTGAAGGATCTTGTCAAAGGAGTCGCGGTGGCACTGGCTTCCTTTTTGGGTCTGGTGATCGGCGGACTGTTTGCCGGATTGTTCCACCTCCCTTCGCCAACTTTACCCGCATACATGAACATGACCACCTTGATGCCTTTATTGCTCATTTCCGTGGTATCGATCGCGATCGTCCTGGGCGAATGTTTCCAGAGACTGAGTTGGAGCTTCTGCGGGTGCTGGGGTTGGATGGGGCTTATGTATTGGGATGGGGAGAGAAGCGCCCGGTGCTGGTGGCAGTAGACCTGGGAGAAGGCCAGTCGGTGGCAGTCGGGTATGTGGACGAACATGATCCGCAGGCGGTGCAGCGCTGGCTGGAGCCATGGGTACAGAGATTGGGAGGCAGCGTGATCGTGATGGATGATCTGGCGATGTATAAAGTTGTGGCCAGGAAGCTGAATATAACCACTATACTTATTTAGTCGCTCCAACACACCTGTCGAAACGGACAGCGAAAACATTCTCCCTGGCGTTTCGCCCACTTCTCCTCTTTGATCGTTTCCATAATTCTGTACCCATCACGAATTCTCACAAGGGCATCCTTCCAGTAGGAAGATGGCAAAACAACCTCTGTGCGCATTAGTGCCGGTTTACGGATTCGATTAAGATTATTGACCCAGCGATAGTGATCGTAATATATCTTGATCTTCTTTTTGGGAAACATTTGCTTGATAAATCTATAATAAATTGCCATTTGCAATTCGTCTGGCGGATAGAAGTTATTGCCGGTTTTGTGATCAACAATGATTAGGCAATTATCCTTCTTCATAAGCAGATCGATAACTCCTACTAAAGGTGGGAGCTTTTTATCTACCACGATAACAAATGGTTCTTCGACACCAATAATTTGATAACCTTGCCAGAGATTTTCCAAATGAACTTGAACGGCGTTCTCCAAGTGCCTGCGATGAGGATCTTCATAATAACGATTAATAATCTTTGAGTAAGATGATGGATCTATTTTGCGGGCGTTCGCTATCTTCAAGTATGAGGATGCAATAAATTGATGCAGCAATTTGCCCTTTATAAAATAGTTTGGTTCCGGATCAAGCTGAACCGCTTGAATGTAGTTCAGGAAGTATCGTTGCTGGCAAAACTCAACCGCAGCAACCTGACTGAAGCTCAGGTGTGCTATCTTCTTTTTTCTCAAAGTTTGACCAAATTTATCCTTGCCTTTGGACCCTTTCATTACCTCGTGAATTGGCGCGATGCGAATGTCTGTATCAGCAGGAATGTTATTCAGAAAAGTGCCAAGACGGGTGCGCACCTTTGCATCGGTAATGGGCAGTTCGTCTTCGTGGGTCATCCGTTGCAGCACGGTCAATGGTTCACGAGCAAACGATTGATTGTTGATGGCA
This sequence comes from Anaerolineae bacterium, assembly GCA_041479025.1. Classification (GTDB taxonomy): domain Bacteria; phylum Chloroflexota; class Anaerolineae; order Anaerolineales; family Villigracilaceae; genus JBGPQJ01. The sequence continues at coordinate 1,038 of JBGOXG010000066.1, read as the reverse complement.
ATTGCCTGACTCTTTGCCTGCTGGTAGGCCTTTGTGCCTGGTTTTGCCACGGGTGCAATCAGCTCGATCAGTTGGTCCACGTTGAGTTTGGCCACGTCGCGCGGGGTTTTGATACCAGGCTTGCTGAGAATCGCCTTGGCAACTTCCGGCTGGTCGCCAACGGCAGAAGCAACCAAATCGGCAACTTGAAGTTTTTGCAATGCCTTATGCAGCAGCTTACCCTTCAACGCTGCCGATGCGACGGATAAATCCCCCTTGGCTGCCAGTAATTCCTGCTCTACTGCTTGTTGTTGCTTCGGTTTGTCCAGAATGCTGTTCAGGACCCTGATTCGGGTTTCGATGTCCATCAAGGTGATGTTCTCCGGTTTGAATTGATTATACAGCGGCAGTCTGCAAATTCTGCAAACGCCGTTTCTGCAAAGTGCGTTTCTTGATCTCGACTCTTGTCGATGAGACCTCCTTCGTTCTTCCGAAATAAACATCAGCATCAGCCGGTGTCACGTTATCCAGCGACTCATGATAACGCTGGTTGTTGTAGTACGCCACGAAGTTGGCGATCTGTGTTTCGAGCTCTCCTGGAAGAAAGTAGTTCTGCAAGTTCACGATATTCTTCATACTTGCCCTGGGTCATGGGGTGGTAGGGTGCGCCCCAAGTGTGTTGTTCGATATGCCTGCGTTCCAGGAAGTGTTGCAGCTCTTTGGAGACATAACAAGAACCGTTGTCGGAAAGCAGGCGCGGTCGGTGTTCCACCAGCACATAATCAAGACCCGTTTTTGCGAGGGCGGACAGAAGTAGGGTCGTCCACGCATTCTCTTGGGCCTTGCCCACAGTGAGAATCACTCCCCCACCTCTGGGCCGAAGATATGTGTCGCCACAACGCTTCTTCCCGGAGTCGTATTCTGTCAGCGGGCTATGTTAGTTTAATTTTATGTTGTTGGATTTTTGTGTACAGGATGTTATTGAGTAATATATTGCAGAATAATTATTTCTTTAGCACATCCAGCATTGCTTGATGAAGAGAGGCATCATCTAAACCT
>JBGOXG010000099.1:0-8179 GCA_041479025.1 Anaerolineae bacterium | reverse complement strand
TCCACAGCGCGGTATAAATCTGTGCCAGATGTTTTTCGTAGCCAAATCCATCACCGTTACCTTGCACTTGAAAGGCAAAGCGCGCATCATAGGATTGGAGAATGGCGACTCTGGATTTGGTCTCAGCGCCGCAAATTTGCTTCCCCACTTGATTCAATTCCGCGCCTATCTGCTTGATCTCGTTATAACGACGTCCCGCCCGCCCATCATGCTCGAGTAATCCGTGCCAGTATTGTTCCGCCCCAAAACGTGCCGTGCGCCAGCGGAAAAATACCACCCCATCTGCGCCATGCGCAATGGATTGATACACCCAGAGCCGCAAGACACCCGGTCTTGGTGTAACACTCACTGTTTGCCAGCCGGTTTGCCCGGCTTGCTGTTCCATCACCCAGAAGTTTTTATTTTTCAAACCGCGCATGGCAGCGTGGCTGAGCGCCGGGGATGCAGGTGTGTAAGCCCACTTATGCCAAATACTGATGGGGTAGTTGTTCCAGCTGACAAAATCCAGGGGCTTTGCGAGATCAAAATAATCCAGCCCATCGTATTCAAAGCCCATCATGTCGTGCGTAATGAAATGAGACAGGCATTTGGAACGCAGGATATCAATTTGCTCCTGCTGAAATGAAACATAGGTGTCGGAAACAAAGCGCTTGAAATCGAGCGCCAAGGATGGGTTGGGCGGCGCACCCAGGTTTGTCAAAGGTAAGGGAATTTGGCACCAATCACTGTAGGTTTGGCTCCAAAATATCGTTCCGCAGCGCATGTTCAACTCGTCCAAAGTGCCATAGCGCTTTTTAAGCCAATCCTGAAAACCTGCGCGGCACACCGGGCAGTAGCAGCGGTCGCCAAATTCGTTATCGGTCTGCCAGCCAATCACGGCCGGGTTGGAGTTATAATGTTCTGCCATCGCTGTGGTGATACTGCGCGAGTGTTCCCTGTAAAGCGGGTGGCTGGGACAATTTATCCGCCGCGTGCCAAATGCCAAACGTGAGCCATCTTCCCGGGTACGTAAAATTTCGGGGTTCTTATGCGCAAGCCAGGCGGGTGGAGAAGCAGTTGGCGTCCCCAGGATTACGGAAATTCCTTTTTGGTGAAAAATCCAAATGGCACGGTCAAGCCAGTCAAAATCAAAAACACCTTCGCTCGGTTCCATCTTCGACCAGGCAAACTCGGCCAGGCGGACGACATTGAAGCCCGCTTCCGCCATCAAGCGGGCGTCTTCCGGCCAACGTTCTTCTGGCCAGTGTTCGGGGTAATAGTCCGCGCCAAAATAGAACTTCATGTTGTCTCCTGATCTGAACGGGTGACAATCGCCACGCCGTAAGGTTCCAGTAGCAGTTCACGCACGTCGCGCCCGCTGAGATGTTCATGGGCTTGCCAGGGCAGGTTCACCTGCTTATCTGTCCGCTCGTGATTGATGATGATTAATACTTCGCCGCCCTGCGCGTTGACCCGTTTGCGGGCTTCCACCCCAGTGGGTGTTTCCATGAGTGGCTGGACACCGGCAGATTGCACAATTCTATCGAGCATTTTTTGCTGTGACGATTCATCCAGATACGCGCCAACATAATAGACATACCCTTTTCCATACGAATGTGAAGTGACTGCCACTTGACCATCAAGCCAGCCATTGGACTTGCCATATCGCGCGATGATTTTCGTCCCGGCTTCGTCCCGGATTTTGAGACACTCTGCCCAGAGACGCGATTCACCGCTGATGCCTTCGCCCGTCACTGGCGCCGGGTCGAGCAAAGCATAATAATCTTCCACTTCGACACCCGCTATCTCGGCGAGCATACCGGGCTGGCGAATTGGCAGCAAGGCATTACAGTCATCCTTCATGCCCGTGCGGACAGTCAAAACCAGATGCCCGCCATTTTCAACAAAATTTATTAACTGAGCGGCCCGAGTCTCGTTGAGTATCAACAGGGTCGGGGCAATCACCAACTTGTAACCATCGAGCGGCGCATCCTCCGAGAGAATATCCATTGAAATGTTGCGCACCGCCAGCGGGCGGTAGTAATGGTTAAAGTGCGCCACATAATCAAAATCGTGGTGATGGCGCTGGGCATGGATACTCCAGCGGTTGTCATAAGAATTCAACATGGCGACATCGGCAATGGGAACAGTATTTACCAACAAGGTTGATGTCGCTGCAAAATCATGTGCGAGCGATTGGGCTTCCTTATAAAATGGACGCGGCTGACCGGATTGGTCGATGAGCGTGCCGTGATACTGCTCCTGGCCTCCCAACGCCGAGCGCCACTGCCAATAAAGCACAGCATCTGCCCCATGCGCTACCGCGTGCCAGGCCATTGCACGCGCTTCACCCTTGTTAAGCATATTATTGAGCGGCGACCAATTAACGTTTCCGGGTTGGGTTTCCATGAGCCAAAAGTTGCGGCGTTTAAAACCGCGTGTCAGGTCATGGGTCGCTCCGGATGAAAGGTAATCATGGGAACCTGTCCCGACATACCAATCCCAGGAGGCCAGGTCAAGGTCTGCAGACATTTCGTAATGGTCGTATCCATCGTACCAGCCCATGAAGTTGTGTGTAATCCAAACCTCGGGCGCCAGGTGCGGGCGGAGCAAATCCACCTGCAGGCACTGGAACTGGCGATAACTTTCGGTGATGAAGTGTTTGAATTCCAGCATCAGCCCGGGGTTGTGCGGACCGATCGGCATGGGGATCTGCTCCCAGGCGGAATAGGTCTGGCTCCAATAGCGGGTTGACCAGCATTCGTTGATCACATCCAGCGAACCAAATTTGCGGGCAAGAAATTGCTGAAAGAGACGCTGGCAGCGCTCACAGTAACAGACACGGTTGTATTCGTTGTCAATCTGCCAGCCGATAACGTTAGCATTCGAGCCGAAGTGTTCGGCCATTACCCCCACAATGCGGCGCGTCGCAGCGTGGAATTCCAGCGAGTTAACGCAGTAATGGCAGCGGTTGCCGAACTGTACGCGGCGTCCGCTCTCGTCCACAGCCAACAGGTCAGGATATTGCTGCACCAACCAAGCTGGCGGGGCGGCGGTCGGTGTTCCGAGCACGGAAACAATCCCGGCAGCAGCAAGTTCCATAATGGCGCGATCCAGCCAGTCGAAGTCATATTCCCCCGAAACTGGTTCGAGCGTTGACCATGCAAATTCTGCCAAGCGGGCAACGGTCATGCCGGCCTCGCGCATCAAGTTGATATCCTCGGACCAGCGCGACTCCGGCCAGTGTTCGGGATAATAAGCCGACCCAATATGAAGACGCGAAGATGGAAAGCCTTGGGTCATAATGTTCCTCTCTTGTGTTGTGCGCTGATTAACCTTTGACCGCCCCGGCAGTAATGCCTTCGACAAAGCGACGCTGGAAAAAGAGGAAGATTATCAACAGAGGAACAAGACTGATGACTGAGGCCGCCATTTGCACGTCGTAAACGGTGCGTCCTACCGGGCCCACCATTGAGCGGATAATTAGTGGAAGGGTAAAATTCTCGGGTGACTTCAGGTAAATCAGTGGACCCATGAAATCATTCCAGGAACCCATGAAAAAGATGAGGCCCAGGCTGGTCAGACCCGGCGCAATGATAGGCAGGATAATCCGCCAGAAGATGGTGAACTCACCCGCGCCATCTATGCGTGCCGCATCCATTAGTTCATCTGACACGGATGAGATGTACTGGCGCATGAAGAAAATTCCGAAGGCACTGGCCGCGCCCGGAATGATAAGGGGCCAGAAGGTATCGATCCATTTCAGTTCGCGCATGATGATATAGACCGGAATCATGGTAACAATACCCGGTATCACCATCGAGGCGAGTAGGAAGACAAATAATCCGCCCCGACCCGGAAATTTGAATTTGGCAAAACCATAGCCGCCCAGGGAGCAGAAAAATAAGCGCACAATGGTGGCACTGAAGGCAATCACAAAAGTATTCCTGACGATGCCCAGGATGTTGTATTCCTGCTGAATGAAAAAGTAGGCGTTCAGGGACGAGTGTGGAGAGATAATAATAGGAGGGATGGCAAAAATTTCGTCAGCGGGTTTTAGCGAGGTACTCACCATCCATATGAAAGGCAGCGCCATGAAAGCGGAAACGCAAATCAGCATGCCATACAACAAGACATTCGTCAGCAAATGGGAAAGTCTTCGGGTAAGCATGGCATCCTCCTAATCTACTTGCCGCCCAAAATAGCGGGTTTGCAAAAGGGTCAAGACAAAAATAATCACAAAAAAGACGTAGGCCATGGCCGAGGCATAACCAAGCCGGAAATTATTAAAAGCCTGATTGAAAATACTGACGATAGGGGTAATAGTGGCATTCATCGGCCCACCACCTGTCAGGACAGAGATTTCCGTAAACAGGTTAAAACTACCCATTGTGGAAAGTACAACGGAGAAAAGAATCACCGGGCGCATGAGCGGGATGGTGACATAAAAAAAGGCTTGGGAAGGGCTTGCGCCATCAATCAAAGCGGCTTCAGTCAATTCTCCGGGAATGGTCTGCAAGCCCGCCAGCATGATGACCATGTTATAACCCAGCCAGGCCCAGATGACCAGCAGGCAAAGCGAGACACGTCCGCCCCATACACTTTCGAGCCAGGGAACAGGTGGGATGCGGAATGTACCCAACAAGAGGTTGACAAGCCCATATTTTTCATTCAGCAAGAGCCTGAAAGCAAACCCGGCTGCGACCATATTCATGATGTAAGGAATGAACAATAAGGTACGAAAGAATCGAAAGCCGCGCACACGTTTGGAGTTCAGGATTACGGCCAAAACCAGCGCCAGGAAGGTCATCAGCGGCACATACAAAAAGAACAAAATCACGCCATTGGTCATGGACTGCCAGAATACCTTGTCCTTGAATAACAGCATGAAATTCTTTAAACCAACAAATTTAATTGGCCCCAGCCCCTTCCATTCGGTGAAACTGAGATATAAGGAAAAAAGAACCGGATAAATGCCAAAAACCAGATAAAGCAGGTAAAACGGGGAGATAAACAGGTATGGCCAGCGAGCTTTATAAATTTCCCGCCAGGTCAAGCGTTGGTGAACTCCGAGTGTTTTCTCGGACGGGATGGTTGTTGTAGACATTGCCAGCCTCCTCTAAGGAAATAGGGCGATTCAAAGGGGGGGAGGAGGCAAGCTCCTCCCCCCTTTGTTCAGTAATCCTAATTTGGTAAGGGCACTATGGCATACCTGTCTGAGCCCGGATTGCGTCAGCCGCTTCTTTCAAGGCATCAGCTGGAGACAAAGCGCCAGTGGCAACTTTCTGGACAGCAGTTCCCACATATCCGTGCATTTCCTGGTAAGAAGGGCCATAAACATATGCCACGGGGATAATCTTTACCACATCCACATACGTCTTGCGGACGACCTGATTGCCAAAGAATGGGTCGGGCTCGCTGAAGACAGTGTCGGCATAGGCTGCTTCCAGCGATGGTAAGAAATCAGAGGCTTTAAACATTGCCACCTGGCTGTCGACCTGGCCGAACAGGAATTCTGTAAATGCCCAGGCAGCCTCTTTGTTCTGGCTCTGTTCAGGGATGACGAAGTTCGAACCGCCGTCGTTGGCGGCGCGAATCTGTCCTGCCTGCATCGCTGGCATCAGGGCAACACCCCATTTGCCCTCGGTTCCTGCGGCAATCCAGCCTTTCAGGAAAGCACCCATCCAGGCTGCTTCAACCAATGTGGCCACCGGTTTTTCTTCAACCGTGACTCGCGCCATCTCGGCATACCAGCCATCCGTCCATTCCAACTGGTCAGAGACGAGGTTAGCATCCCAGAATTTTTTCATCATTTCCAGAGTGGCAATGTTTTCCGGGCTGTCTACAGTGACTTTACCCTCTGCATTATAGTAGCCGAGGCCTTGTTGCCAGAGCATCATCTCGTACAGGCGGGCATAGTTGTTGGCTTTGTTGTTCGAGAAGCAATCGGAGCCGGTTTTCTCTTTGATGGTCTTGCAGGTATTGAAATAATCTTCCCAGGTGGCGACCGCTTTGCTCACGCTATCTGGGTCTGATGGAAGTCCGGCTGCTTCGAATACATCGCGGCGGTAATAGGTCACTACCGGGCCGCTGTCCCACGGCATGGCATAGTATTTGCCATCCAGCATGGCGTCAGGCCACTTGTAAGCATTCATTTTGTCGACATAAGGTTTAACGCGGTCGGTCAAATCCGCGAGGCCTCCCAATGCGACAATTTTTGCCAGGTTGCTGCTCTCGACGAGTGCAATATCCGGCGCACCGGTGCCAGCCTGCAGGGCAAGCGGCAATTTTTGATAAACATCAGTCGGGCTGTAGATTACTATCTCGACTTCAACGCCGGGATATTTTGCCTTGAAGGCATCAATGAGTTTAGCATTGGTGATGGTATCCATCGCGGCTTTCCAACCCCAAACGGTGATTTTGCCGCTAATTTGGGGGGCTTCTGTAGGCGCTGCGGTAGGGACTTCCGTCGCGGCAGGGGCTTTCGTCGCGGCGGGTGCTTCGGTCGCGGCGGGTGCTTCGGTCGCGGCCGTACCACACGCTGAGAGTACGAGACTGGCCAGCATCAGAACAGCCAGAAGTTTGTAAAACAATTTGATGGTCATTTCTTTCTCCTTATCGGGTATAAGATGCTAAGTTGTTTGTTATAATTGGCAAGAGCAGATTAACCATCATGCAACACGATGGCCTGTCTCGCCTGGAAGCGCACACCCAGACGCCAATCTACTGGTGTGCGCTTCTTATTGTTGTTGGATATAAATATATATTCTCGATAGTGACCTCCTTATTGGGAAATCTGAACACTCCTGGAACTTTCACGCACCAAAAGTGTCGGCAGTACCAATATCGATTGTGTTTCGATCAACCTGTTTGGTGAAGCCTGCTGCGCCTGGATCATTTCGACCAGGCTTAGTACGGCCTGCCCGCCCAGCAGCTGCGGATCCTGGGAAACAGTCGTTAACGAGGGATAAAAGTAGGCCGATTCGGGAATGCCATCGAACCCAACAACTGCCAATTGATCTGGCACCTTGATTCCACGACGGCAGGCTTCACTTAAAACGCTCAGGGCCATTTGATCATTGGCAACAAATACTCCGTCCATTACGGGATAGCGTGCAAATAACTTTTCCGCCGCTGCCGCGCCGCTGGCTGACGACCAATTTCCTTGTTCCCATTGTTTGTTTGAAACTTGTAATCCGGCTTTTGTCAGGGTATCGCGCCAGCCTTGCATACGCAAACGCGCTTCCCACCAATCCAAGGGACCAGAGATATGACCAATCTGACGGCATCCCTGCTCGAGCAAATGTTTGGTCGCCATTTGCGCGCCCAGATAGCTATCCATGGAAACAACCGAATAGCCGGGTCTTGGCTCCATGGACATGAAGACGATCGGGACCGGCAGACTTTTTATCCCCTGCGCCCATGCTCGGTTTTCATCGTTCTCCGGTACATCCCAAATAATCCCATCCACCTGGCGGGCAAGCAGAGAATCAATGACTTCGTCAATTCTATTAATATCGAAGTTATCCATCTTCTTCATTAAAAGCATATAACCGAGCTCGTCCGCTTTGTCGGCTATCCCATTGAGCGTGCGCGATGGACCTATATATTTCAAACCAAATGTGACCACCCCCAAGGTGTAACTGCGTTGCTGTATGAGACTTCGCGCCAGCGTACTGGGACGGTAGCCCAATTGCTCCACCACTTCTTCCACCCGTTGGCGGGTTTCTATTGATACGTAGGAAGTGTTATTCATCACACGCGAAACGGTCTGGGTGGAAACTCCAGCCGCTTGCGCGACATCCTTGATAGTGACACGCTTGACTCTGTCAGCAACAATCACGTTCTAAACCCTGATAACACATGTTATCGATAACATATGTTATCGATAACATGTTAGCATAAAATAAAGTGCGAGTCAATACGCTCCTCAAATTTATTACAATAGGCAGCCTGTGAGGACACTCCCCCTCCTGTCAATGAAGCAGATCAATACAGAATTTGCAGAAAACATTCAATAGGTGCGGTTCATCGTTAAGGCACAGCCGTGGCCCAGCCACATGTGCGCAACAAGACCATCGACCGGGCCAAACGACGGCAATGAACCTGTATGGTAGTTCCGCGTATCGCCCGGGAAGAGCCAGCGTTTACCATTGAATTCGACCAGGGAGGCCGTCGCCGGGACCCCTTGCGGAGTGCC
>JBGOXG010000052.1:0-12926 GCA_041479025.1 Anaerolineae bacterium | reverse complement strand
TCCCAGGAAAATAACACCCAGGATCGTTCCCACCACAGGTTGAGCAAAAAAAGTCAATGAAGCGGCGCCAGCGGGTAGTTCCGCGAAAGCGGTATTCCACAGGTACATCGCCAGCGCGGTTGAAATGATTCCAAGAAACAAGATGCCAGCGATAATCCCCGGTGTGATCGGACCTAAACTAGCCCGGGTTATTTCATAACCAGAAAGCGGTATGCTGACAACCAGACCTCCCATAAACGCGATCAGGCTGGTAGTCAGTACGTTCACTTCTCGGGTTACTTTACGGATGAGGACGGAGTATAGCGCCCAGGTGATCGCCGCCATGACAAGCGAGATATTCCCCCAGAATACTTCAGGGTCGACTTGTGCTGTCCGCGGATCAATCACTGCCACAACCCCGAGCGAGGCAATGATCAGCGCCAGCAAGCGTCGGGCGGTAATTTTTTCCCCTAGAATAATTGCTGCGAAGAGGAGCACAAAAGCTGGTGTGGCGGATGTAACCAATGAGCCATTCGCCGCTGTTGAGAGCTTTGTCCCAACGAATTGAAATCCCAGCGAGATCCCATAACCAATGAATCCTACCCGGAAGACATTCCAGAATAAGGGGCGTGGAATTTTTAACCCCCCTTTCAACCAGACGATGACATAAAGTACCGTGATCCCAAGCAGCAGGCGCAGTGTGATCAAAGTAAAAGGTGGGATGGTTTCCATCACGACTTTGGAAACCACATACATCCCACCCCAGATGGAAGCAGCAGTCAGCCCTGCAATCAATCCATAAAGCGAATGTCTCTGCAATTGAAGTTCCTAATAATGAGATTCTATTCCCATTCATCCGGGTTGTATTGCCGCACTCGCTTGATTGCGCCTCGCCGTTTCTTTTCGAACACCCGTGCTGCCCTCGCTGATACACTGGGCTTGGTCTTCTTACGATTTTTTGGCTTCTCAGAAGCTTTTTTGATGAGCGCAACCAAACGTTGAACGGAATCTTCGCGGTTCTTGACCTGCGTTCGATAGCGTTTGGCTTCAATGATTATTAATCCGTTCTCGGTTATTCGACTGCCAGCAAGTTTGATCAATCGTTCTTTTACATCAATGGGCAGGGTGGATGAATTCTTTACGTTGAAGCGGAGCTGCACAGCAGTTGCTACTTTATTGATGTTTTGGCCGCCAGGTCCTGATGAACGGATGAAATCGAATTCCAGTTCATTTTCATCAATAAAGATGGCTGGTGTGATACGAATCATAGGTTAAGTATAACTGTAAAAACCCTCCCCCAAATCGGGGGAGGGCAGGATTTCGGTCCTAAGCCATCGATTTATTGATTTTATCGATTGTTTCCGGCTTGGGGCGCAAGTCCTTTTCGGTCAGACGATTTAGCGGTGTCTCAGGCAAGTTATACTTTTCGAAGAGTGCTGGCTCGCCTTCCTGAACGTAGATCAGCCCGGTGATCAACCAGTTGTTTTGCTGGGCATCTTCGAGAATTTGCAAGGCATTCCACTTGTTGGTTGGGTCGTAGTCACGTTCAAGTTTTTTCAGAACAACCAGGGAGCCGTCATGCATTTCTACTTCTATGACAGTGCCTTCTTCGAATTCCTCCGGCAGCATGATCTCGTCGCGGGGCGGGATGTAGGAGATCTCGTGCAGGGGCGCTTCGTGGTCTTTACCCCAGGTGTATGAATGGAAGGCATTCTCCTGGTTATTGAAGGTCACGCAGGGGCTGATGATGTCCAGAACGGCGATGCCATTATGAGAAAGCGCTGCTTTAAGCAATTCCTTGACTTGCTTGGGATCGCCGGCGAATGAGCGTGCGACGAATGTAGCCTTGGCTGCGATTGCCTCCATGCAGATATCAATCGGCTCGTACTCGTTTATTCCCTGCTTTTTTAGATTCAAGCCCACCTCAGCTGTGGCAGAGAATTGCCCTTTGGTCAACCCATAAACGCCATTATTTTCTACAATGTATACCATGTTCACATTTCGGCGTGCGGCATGCTTGAACTGACCCATACCAATACTCGCCGTGTCGCCGTCACCTGACACGCCTATGCCCTTCAATCGGACGTCACCGAATAAAGCTCCAGTCGCCACGGACGGCATACGACCATGCAATCCATTGAATCCAAACGAACGGTTCAGAAAATAATTGGGTGATTTACTCGAACAACCAATCCCCGAAAATTTAAGCACATTCTCGGGAACAATATTCATTTCGTACAAGGCAGTTATGATCTGACTGGAGATCGAGTTATGCCCACAGCCCTGACATAATGTGCTGGGGTTACCGCGATAATCGTTCTTACTCAAGCCAGCGAGATTCAGCTGTACATTTGTGCCAGCCATAGGGAGAGATTCCGTCATTTTATTTTTCCTCCTTTGCCAGAATTGCGTTTACGATCCATTTCGCCGTTGCGGACAAACCATCGCTGTAAGCAACAGAAACCAATCTGCTAGCCCGATCAGGGTAGGCGATTGTCAGCAGCTGTTGTAATTGGCCGTCGCGATTCAATTCAACGACATAGACCTTGTCGTGTTTATTGACAAATTCCATTACCTCGTCTGTGAAAGGAATCGCGCGTAAGCGTAGGAAATCCGTCTTGAGGCCTTGGTCCTTGTTCAAAAGATATCGGGCTTCTTCCACAGCCGGTTCTGTTGAACCGAAAGCTATGATTCCAATTTTCGCTCCCCTCATCTTTTTGATAACAGGTTTGGGGACATAGGATTTTGCATTCTCGTACTTATTCTTCAGTCGATCCATCACCCGCGCCCACGTCGCGGAATCTTCGGTATACCGGGCGTTTTCATCGTGCCCAGTGCCGCGCAGGAAGTAGGAGCCCATGGGGTGCTTGTTTCCAGGAATTGTCCGATATCCTATCCCGTCTCCGTCTTTATCAAAATAGCGTGCCCATTGACCTTTAAGATTCACGATATCCTCCTCCCATAAGACTTTACCACGATCCATGGGGGTATCTGGATACTTGAATGGCTCGGTCATCCACTGGTTCATGCCAAAATCGAGATCGGACAGCACGAATACCGGGGTTTGTACCCTTTCTGCGATATCGAACGAACGCCACCCGAACTCGAAGCACTCATTGACGGATCCGGGCAGTAGAATGATGTGCTGTGTATCGCCATGTCCCATGAAAGCAGTAAAGGTAAGATCGCCTTGTGATGTACGCGTAGGGAGCCCAGTGCTCGGCCCAATGCGCGTCACGTCCCAAATAACTACAGGAACTTCAGTGTAATATGCCAGCCCGGTGAATTCAGTCATCAGGCTCAAGCCAGGTCCTGAAGTAGAAGTCATGGAGCGTAATCCCGCCCAACCTGCGCCAATGCACATTCCAATGGCGGCCAGTTCATCCTCTGCCTGGATAACCGCATACGTGTTTTTCCCATCCTCGGTTTTGCGAAGTTGCGGAAGATATTCATTGAGCGACTCGGCCAGGCTTGTGGCTGGGGTGATGGGATACCACCCGACGAATTGAACGCCACCATAAATAGAACCCAGCGCAGCTGCGGTATTGCCATCGGCCATGATCATGCCGGAGGTCTTATCCATTGACTCCACGTAAAATGGATCTTTCTTTTCGAGGTTGGCAGCTGCCCAATCAAAACCTGCTTTGGCGACATTGAAGTTCAATTCTGTTGCTTTTTGTTTTCCTTTGAAATGAAAATTGAGGGAAGATTGGATCGCATCCATGTCGATCCCAATCATTTTCGCGATGATGCCCACGTAGACCATATTGGCGACCATGTCGCGAAGATTACTAGGGACATTTGGGTCTGACCGAACCAGCTGTTTGACGGGCATCGCGTACACAGCGATATCATCGCGATTTATGGATTGTTTGATGTCATCTGCGTAAAAGAACGCTCCGCCGGGTGCAACATCGGCCAGATCGCGGGTGAACGATGTGGGATTCATAGCAATGACGATCTCATGCTCTTCGCGTCGAGCGGTGAATCCATCCTTGTTGACCCGTATGGTATACCAGGTCGGTAAACCTTGAATGTTGGATGGGAAAAGGTTTTTCCCTGACACAGGGATGCCCATCTTAAATAGTGCCCTTAGGATCGTTGTATTTGATGTTTGTGAACCTGAACCGTTGGACGTACCGACGGTGATGGAAAAATCATTAATGATTTTCTTAGTCATATGACTCCTCAATGGGTATGGTTGTTGAGCTGAAAGGATTGAATTTATTTGGTTGGCCGCAGATCTAGCAATTCGGACAGCATATCTGCATGCTCCATGAGGGCGCGATAACCTTCATCGTACTCTTCAGCGCGTATAGAATTTACCATTTTCTCGTGATATTGCCAGACTTCCTTAAGATAAGTGTAATCTGTGAAAACATTCAGCCCGATCGCTTCGTAGGCTTCCCAGTATGCTTCCAGGATGCCAATAACAAACGGATTATTCAATCTGCTATAGATGGTCAGGTGTAACTGCTTGTGCTCCTCGTGTGGGATTTGGATAGGGGAACCCTTCAACTTCGACCAGGCGCGGTTGACAATTAACTCCAGCCGAGAATGATCTTCTTCTGTCAATAATTCAACCGCTTCATGCCAGTAAGATGCTTCGATATGTTTTCGCAAATCGGCAAATATTTGGAAATATTGTTCATCCAGCGATAATGCATAACCCAGACTCTGACGTACTGCAGGGAGAAAAGTAAATGGGAGTCGCCGAATGCCGACGCGAGGTTTGACTTCGACCAATCCCAGCGCGCGCGCCACTTCAAGTTGTTCGCGCAGACTGGCAACGCTGATGCCCAACTCGGTGCTCAAATCAGTCAAAGATGGGAATCCGCCACTTTCTGCCTCGTCGTGAGCGGCAAGGTAGCGCAGAAATTCCGATAGTTCCAGGGTCGGGCGTTCTCTCAATATATGTCCTATAAGTTAGATTAATCAGATTAATCTTAGTATACTACTCTAATAACTTATAGTCAAGGGTTTACGCCATCCGCTTCAATACTTCCCTTCCCTAATTTTGGCTTCTCTGTTATCATCTTCAGCGCTACAAACCCCGACTTAGCTGTCGGGGTTATTTATGCATAAGGACAGGAAAGTACAGGAAACATGTTGGTAGAAAGAACAGATCTGCGAAATATCGCCATTATTGCTCATGTTGATCATGGGAAAACCACATTGGTGGACGGTCTGCTGAAGCAGGCACATACCTTCCGGGCGAATCAACAAGTCGCTGAACGCGTGATGGACTCTAATGACCTAGAACGCGAACGCGGCATAACCATCCTCGCCAAGAATACTGCGATTTCCATTTGGGATGACGTTGCAAACCAGCAAGTCAAAATCAACATTGTGGATACACCGGGTCATGCTGATTTTGGCGGTGAAGTTGAGCGGGTGATGAATATGGTAGACGGTGTGCTGCTCCTAGTCGATGCAGCTGAAGGTCCAATGCCTCAGACCCGCTTTGTGCTTAAGAAAGCTCTGCAAATGGGTCATAAAGCCATCGTTGTTATCAATAAAGTGGATCGTAAGGATGCGGAGCCTGAACGTGTTTTGAACCAAACGTTTGACTTGTTCATCGAGCTTGGCGCATCTGACGAACAGGCAGACTTTCCAATCATTTATGCTCAAGCTACCACAGCTCAAGCCGGACCGACTCCTGCACTCAGCCCGGATCTCCAGCCTCTATTCCAGGCTATTTTACGCCATATACCTTCTCCAAAAGTGGATTTAGAGGCGCCGTTGCAAATGTTGGTAACAACACTCGGTTATGACGATTACCGTGGTGTAACCGCTGTAGGTCGGATTTTTGTTGGGAAGATTAGGGTAGGACAGCCCCTTGCTCGTCTAACCCTCGACGGTAGAAATCTTGCTGAGCGTGCCCGCTATTTATATGTCCACCAAGGGTTAAATAAAATTGAAGTTGAACATGCTGAAGCAGGTGAAATCATCGCCCTTGCCGGGTTGGAGGGGATCGCTATCGGTGAAACCCTGGCAGATCCCGTTAATCCCGTTGCTTTACCTACCATTAGGGTGGAAGAACCAACAGTTCGAATGACGTTTGGTGTAAATACATCCCCTTTTACCGGACGTGAAGGGAAGTGGAGCAACTCACGAAATTTACGCGAGCGCCTCTTCTCTGAACTCCGTACGAATGTGTCCCTCCGTGTTCAGGAGACTGAAAGCGCTGAAACTTTTCTTGTCTCAGGTCGGGGTGAATTGCATCTGGCCATCTTGATCGAGACAATGAGAAGAGAAGGCTATGAGTTTCAGGTTTCGCGCCCGGAAGTAATTCTACGCCCCGCAGAAGATGGGACAATGCTCGAGCCTTTCGAAGAAGTCCATGTAGAAACCAGTCCAGAAACAGTGGGCGCGGTGGTTGAGTTGCTTGGTGCACGCCGAGGAATAATGCTCGATATGCAGGATTCAGGTGACGGTAGCGTCCGCCTCGTATATCTCGTTCCAACCCGCGGATTGCTTGGTTTTCGATACCAATTCTTGACCGCTACTCGTGGAATGGGTGTTCTGCACACACTTTTCAATGGTTATGATGAAATGGCTGGTCCGATGGAAACGCGCGTCAATGGTTCTCTTGTAGCATTCGAAGCCGGTGATACGACTGCTTATGCCCTGAAGAGTGCCGAGGAACGCGGGGATCTTTTTGTCGGCCCTGGGGTCCAGGTCTACGAAGGAATGGTTGTTGGCGAGACCAACCGCCCTGGTGATATTCCGATAAACGTTTGCCGTAAGAAGCATTTGACAAATGTACGAGCATCTCGAGGGGATATGGAAATTCGTCTGATAACCCCCAGACAAATGAGTCTGGATGAGGCTATTGAGTATCTTTCCGACGACGAACTGCTTGAAGTTACTCCTGTTACGTATCGAATCCGGAAGAGGATCTTGGATAGCGAGGAACGGGGTAAGCAAACAAAGAAGTCCAAGGAATTAATGGGAGAATAACATAAAACCCGCCTGGCATTTCTACGGCCAGGCGGGGTTTTATATCTAAATTTATATCATCACGGAGTTTCTATAATGAAGTTATCGAACACAAAGGTGGAAGTATCGCCGGGGTCATAGAGTTCAACCGCCAATCCCGCGGTACCTTCGGGCAGGTTACCATCCTTGACCCGTTCAACTTCGTGGTCGTTAATGTAAAATGTAAATTCATCGCCTTTGCCTATGACTTTCAACAGGTTGATGGCATTGATGTTAATGGTAGTCGTTTCTTTCCAATCAACTAGAGTCGTCCAATTGCTGTCTTTGAGCAATCCGACGTAATAATAACCTGTATCACTGATGCAGAAATAATACATGTTATTGGTGTCTGTCATGCGGAAGACGATGCCATAACTGGCGTTCTCAGCTCCACTGACATGCGTCGCATCCACGGAAACGATAAAATCTTCAACACTGGGAGCCTGCAATGCCCAGGATTTTTGGTTTACAGCCTTATCGGCAACTAACTCCCATGTATAATCGCCATTTATCGTGTAAGTGACTGTGCCGTATTCGTCTTTGAATGTGCCTTCATTCCATTCATGGGTGTTTGAATTGAACTCGTCGCTAAAAGGCGACCCGTTGCTTGAAGATTGGGTCGGAACAAGTGTAATTGCCGGGGTAGATTTAGGAGAAGCGGTTGCAGATAGATTCAAGTCATTATATAAAAAATATCCTGCGACGATCAGCAGGCAGCAAATGCAAACGATGACTATTGCACCGATTGCCACTATTATTGCGATTTCCCTGGTGTCATTCGATTCGGATTTATCTATATTTTCGTTTTCCATGAGAGCCTCTTATTAATTCTTCAGTCGGCTGAATGATAGGGAAATAGAGCTATTTGGAATTTAATATCTCAACAGCAGACTGTGCCATCAGCGCTGTAGCCTGGGGGAGGGCTTGTTCATCCACATCAAATTTCGGGTGGTGGTGGCCGTAATTAAGTCCGCGTTCGGCATTTGCTGACCCGACGAAGAAAAAGCATCCGGGTACTTTCTCCATCATAAACGCAAAATCCTCTGAACCCATTGTAATCGGTGCGCTGGCATCGACAGTGGAATCAGGGAGGATTTTTTTCGCTGCGGCTTGTACCAACTTGACCGTCCCTGGTTCGTTGATGGCTGCGGGGGTTAAGCGTGTATGTTTAATCTCTGCCTGACAACCGAGAGCTTCGGCGATACTTTCGGTTATATCAAAAAAACGTTTGAGGACCATTTCCCGCACTTCAGGTTTGAAGGATCGGATCGTACCCCCCAATTCCACTGCTGGCGGGATAACATTGAATGCATCTCCGCCATGGAACTGTGTCACACTGACCACGGCGGAATCAAGCGGTGCGACATTTCGGGCTACGATACTCTGTAAGGCTGTGACGATATACGCACCCGCTAAAACCGGATCGATGGCACCTTGCGGAATTGCTCCATGCCCACCTTTTCCTGACACCGTTATGTTGAACATTTCCGCCCCTGCCATTGTAGAGCCTGCCGCAATTCCCAGCCAACCGACCGGTCTTTCATTCCAAAGATGCAATCCGAGCGTCACATCTACCTTAGGATTATCCAGGACCCCGTCTGCGAGCATCTCTTCAGCGCCACCCTGACCCTCCTCCGCCGGTTGAAATACCAGCTTGACGGTACCTGGAAATTGATCTCGGGCAGAATTTAACATTCTGGCAACAGTTAATAAAATGGCAGTGTGCCCATCGTGGCCGCAGGCATGCATGACCCCCGGATTTTGTGAGGCATATTCAGCGCCTGTCTTTTCAACGATCGGGAGCGCATCCATATCGGCGCGGAGCAGCAGCGTAGGACCCGGTCTTGTGCCTTCGATCAAGGCGACGACACCGGTTTTTCCGATCCCGGTGGTCACTTCGAGCCCGAGCTTCTGCAGTTCTTTTGCCACTATCCCGGCAGTACGAACTTCTTGAAATCCCAGTTCCGGATGCATGTGAAAATCGCGTCGCATGGATTGTGTGTAATTGTAAAGCTCCTGTGCTTGCGCAAAAAAATCTTTCATGGCTTCCTCTATTTCAATTTAATGAGATGGAATTTTTCTTCGTAGCGGGGATTGTCTTCCGAGCTGTCCGAGGTACGCCGGGCCCGAATTCGTTCTTCCAATTTGGCCGAATCGCCAATTTGGGACTTGTGTTCTTTAAGTGCGGATATTTTTATTTCCCAGGTGTCCGTCACGTCCAGCGTTACATTGACATTTACTGCGGCAGGGATGGATACCCAGACTTCTCGGGGTGCCCAAGGTTCTAAATTCTCATCTTTGAAGAGTTCTGGAAAATAGAGCGGATTGCCCGCCGCTGGAAATACCGCATCAAGGACGACTTGGCCTGCATAGCGATGATCCGGATGGTTGATACCGTAGGTTGCACTGGGATAAAGGTTGTGCGGGTCACAAGTAACCAAAACGTCGGGGCGATGAGTTCGGATGACGCGCACGATCTCCCGGCGAAGGTGAATGCTGGGCTCAAGGTATCCATCTGGCAATTCCATAAAATTAACATTTCGTACCCCGATAATCTGGGCAGCGGCCTTTTGTTCTTTATGGCGGACGGCACATAGACTTACAGGATCAATTTGCGGGTCGTTAGCGCCTTTATCCCCGCAGGTGAGCAAGTAATAGTCGATAATATGCCCGGCAATTGCCCACCGCGCCAGAGTCGCTCCGCAAAAAAATTCCGGGTCATCCGGATGCGCCAGGATGACCAGGATATTTTGCCTTTCAGGCCAAAAACCGGGCTGTTCTTCAATCATCGCTTGTTTTTCACTTCGTGTTTTTTCCGCAATCACATTCACCGCCCTCGTGTTTGTCACAGGGGGCTTCGGATTTACGTCGCAGCGCTTCTAGCTCGTCCCATGGTTCCAGGACTTCACGATGGAATTCACGATTTCCAGTTCCCTCGATCTCGACAACCACTACATTGCGGAGCGGATAAGAATCCACAACTTTCCCTTCACCTTGCGGTGTGATAACTCTCTTCCCTCGTTTTGGAAGTTCTTTACGAGCTTCAACATAATGCTCATATTCGTAGATGAGGCAGCATCGCAAACGCCCGCACATTCCGGTAATTTCAGAAGGCGTTAGAGAAATCCCTTGCTCTTTTGCCATTTTTATTGAAATCGGGCTGAATTCCGTCAGGAATTTGGAGCAGCAGCGCGTTTCGAGTCCGCACGCTCCCATGCCGCCGATCAATTTGGCGACATCACGAGGTCCGATCTGGCGCAGTTCGACCTGGCTGGCAGAGTAAATCTTCTGCATGTCCTTCCGCAAGGATTTTAAGTCGACCTTGTCTTCTGTCTCTGTCGAGAATAGGAAAACCAGACGCGTGCCATCGTAAGAGTATTCTGCCGCTACAATTTTTATGCCTTCCAGTTGAAGCTCAGCGGCACGGGCGCGACAGTTAATCATTGCTTCGACTTGTTTCTGCTTCCATTGCTGTCGCATCAATAGATCCGCTACAGTTGCGCGGCGTTCTATGGATTTCCATGAACCTTCCATCGGCGCGGATGTTTCCTGAATGAATTGGATGACCTCGCCAATTTGCCGTCCCCGTGCAGTCTCAACAATAACTTGTTCACCGATTTTCAAATCTGAGATGGGGCTGGCATCGAAATGATATAGTTTACCGATTTTACTGAAACGTATTCCTGCTATATTGGGTTGCATAGATAAATTATAACCTTGAAGCTCTCAATAAACGCGAAAAGATTGGTTGGATAAGAATTTAGACGATATTGATTGTAGGAGTATTATTTCCGCTTAGCGCTGAAATACTGACTCTTGCCGCGATTTGTTCCGCGACTCTCAATAAAGCCATGGCGGCATCAGAATCGGGTTGTGTCACAACGACCGGGTTCCCGTTGTCTCCGCCTACGCGTACAATCGGATCCATCGGTACGCCGCCCAGGAAAGGTACATCGTAACGCCTGGCGAGCGATTCTCCTCCACCCTGGCCAAAAACATCCATTTTTGAGCCGTCAGGTAGTGTCAGGTAGCTCATATTCTCGACGACGCCAAGGATTGGGACATTCAGTGTGCGAAACATTTCCAGGCTGCGCGAGGCATCTTCGAGCGAGACTTGTTGAGGCAAAGTAACAATCACCACGCCGCTTAATGGCAATGCCTGAGCCAGAGAGAGGGAAGCATCTCCAGTTCCGGGCGGCAAATCGATGACGAGGTAATCGAGGTCGCCCCAATCTACATCGCTTAAGAATTGGCGAATGGCGGAATTGAGCATCGGTCCACGCCAGATCAAGGGTTGCCCGGGCTTGACCAGGAAACCCATGGACATGATTTTTACTCCGTAGGCTTGGGCGGGGTTCAATTTGTCATCTTTCGGATCAGGCATTTCCTTCACGCCCATCATGGTGGGGATGTTCGGTCCATAGATATCGGCGTCCATAAGACCGACCCTGGCGCCTTCCTTTGCCAGCGCGACTGCAAGATTAACCGCAACGGTGCTTTTTCCGACACCGCCTTTGCCTGAGGCAATGGCGATTGCATTGCGAATGGATGTATTTACCAGCCCTCGCATGCGCCCATCATTTGGCACATTAGAATCCAATTTTAAGTTCACCTTTTTTACACCGGATACCGCCAGGACAGCAGATCGGGCTTCCTTCTCGATCTGCCCACGGAGAGGACAGGCGGGCGTGGTAAGCATAATGGTGAAATCAACCGAGTCCCCTTCGATTTTCAAGTCTCGTACCATGCCGAGGGTGACGAGGTCTTGATGTAATTCCGGTTCCTGGACTTTGCTCAGGGCTGCGAGAATAGTTTCGCGTGTTATGGAGGGGTTCGAAGTCATTGATTACCTATGGATTGAAGCAAATAAAAAATTTACTGGATTATGGTTTGAGGTTTTGAAATTGTGTAACTTCCAGTTTCGCTGATTCAAAGGTTTTTTTTAATGCCTTATCCGGATCTTTGAGTCGGCGGATGGCTTGTTTGGCGCATTGGGTGCATCCATGCATGGCGCGGAAGGAATCGGCGTTGCAGGAGGCGCAGCCATTAATCCTGACCATCAACAGGACAAAGGCAACTTTTTCAGGTGAAGTCTCATCACTCTTTTCGACCTGGTCGATAAGCTTCTGCCAGGTTGCACCCCGCAGATTGCGCAAGGCAGGGATAATGCGAGGGGGAAAGAGTAGTTCGGTGTCAGCGTTGTACATTTTTTGTGTTACATGAAGAAAGGAAGAATATGAAAAGTAAAAGGTTGCAGGCGGAGATTATACCCTTCAACCTGCAGCCTTTCAACTTATATATTGGACTTGGTTACGCTTTTGATTTTGCAGCTTTTGCTGCTGCTTTCTCAGCGCGCGCGGCTTCTTCTCGGGCGTAATTTGCAGGACGAATGCCGGCGTAGTAGGACACGGGCTTCATCAACAGTTCCTTCGTGAGTACGTTTCGCTTTAAGGATGCAATTTCATAATCGTGGTCCATTTTTATCGCGTCGAACGGACAATACTCTGCACAAAAACCACAGTTCATGCATATGTCTGCGTCAATATAAAATTCAGCTGGAGCCGGAACCGGGCGACCAGTTGCCGGGTCACTGGTGCGAACAATCCAGATGCATTGTGGCGGACACACCTTTGCGCAGATGCCGCAGGAAGTGCAGCGGATATTCTTTTCTCCGTTTTCACCTTCGTCGTAGACAAGGAAAGGGATATATCTGAATTCCTCCGGTACAGGTAGTTTTTCTTCGGGGTACTGCACGGTGAAGATACCCCGGGCATCTTTACTAGAGCGATGTGCCACTCCTTCAGGAGTGTAGTAACGCTTTCCCTTTCTGCCTAGAAACCAGGTGATATCTTCCCAGTAAGTGTTCCAGTAGTGTTTAAAGGTGACACCGAGACCTTTGATTATACCTTTTCCATACATATCTGCATCTCCTTACCGGTCAAGTTCGCCCAGAACGATATCCACCG
>JBGOXG010000233.1:0-3317 GCA_041479025.1 Anaerolineae bacterium | reverse complement strand
TTTCACCATTACGGCAGCGGGGTGGGGGTCGGTTCCGCGCCAGGGTAGGGCATGATCGAATAAGTATGGACAGGAATCGGATCAGGTAAAACATCCGTAAAGAATGGCATTCCAAGCAATTGATGATAGTCATAGAAGATTTCAACTAACACCAGACCCGTGTTAGGTGCGGATGGATAAAGGTCGGCCAAAATCTCCGCGTTCGTGACAGTGCTTGTGTGGTTACCAAACCGGCTCCAGCCCACCGATGGAAAACGAAGGATTGAAATGCCATCATAGCTAATGATTGAAATAACGATGTCATCCGTCGTTGCGTCGAAGGGGATCTTCATTTCTGGAGGAACGCAGTTTGGCGCTCCGGGTTTGTACGGAAGAGCAAACCGACAGGCTGGATTAAGGGTTGCCCAGGCTACCTGCGCTGATTTATCATAAACATCATTACCTACATATTTTACGCCGGTCACCGGGTCGGTTTTGTAAAAGCTGACGGCGTTTGAATATCGTGCTGCTTCTCGGCCGGCATCTATAATGTCCAGATAAATATTTATTAAGTTTCCTAATTCTACGACACCCGCAAATAAAAGCATTAAAATCATGAACACCAGGGCAAGCTCTACAAAGCTCTGACCTTTGGTTCCAGTTTTTATTTTCGGGTTAAACAGTTTCATCCGGTTGCCTCTTCTTAGGTAAGTTAGGGGAACCCTACCCTAATTGTATAGAACATTTGCTCTGCAACAATCCTACATTTGTACTATACGAAAACATTCACGAAGCCCTTATTTTATTATTAAATTTCGAACAGGAACTGCGAAAAACATAACCAGAGCCGCGCCCAGTATCAAATACGGGCCATAGGCGATAAAGAAGGACATCGTCTGATATTTCTTTGTAACCAATAAAAAAGCGATGATAACGAGACTGATCATGCCGCCGGCTAAAATTCCAAGTAGAAGGCCAAACCAGATGAACGGCCATCCCAGCATCAACCCGAGCACGCCTGCCAGAATAACGTCTCCAAAACCCAGCGCTTCTTCTTCGTCATCCCTGCCAAGTTTTTTTGCACGGTATCGTGCAAAAAGGACACCTACCAGGTAAAAGAAGCCCATGATGCCGAGGCCGGCCAATCCACCAATCAGGGTAGTGGTAATCCCGTGCGCCACCGTGCCAACCACTAATCCGAGGATTGCACCGACTATGCTGACCGGATGGAGAACCAACCTGTGCTCAATGTCAATCACTCCGACGATGCCGAAATAGATCAATACCAGCAATCCAAGGATATAATTCAAGTGCGACGGCGGATAGTACCATATAAAGATGCTCGCTATGATTACTGTGATCGCGACGATATAGGTCCTGACGCGGGGCGGGCTGTGGCAATTTGAGCAGTTTTTAAAGAGCAAATAGTTCTGCCATTTCAAATCACTATTACACTTGGGACAACTTGCCTTTCCAAGTCTTCGCGTCACCGGCAGGACGTCTGATGAGTAATTAATGAATACGCCCGCAATCCATCCGGCGAGCAAAGCAATCATGGGTCCCATTTCAATTCATACTAATTTTATACAATTAATTGCCATTTGTACCTTACAGATAAGCAAAATATAAATAGAAGGCTGGTTGGTTACTTCTTGGCGATTCGGATAAATTGCCTTACAATCGCCTTCACATACTTGGAGTAAATTCATGGAAAAATTTATCATCGAGGGTGGAATAGCCTTAAATGGGATGGTTACTCCGGCAGGAAATAAAAACGCTGCCCTACCGCTCATTGCGGCTTGTTTATTAACTGAAGAAGCGATCACTCTGCACAACGTCCCATTTATTGGGGATGTTAAGGCAATGCGGCATTTACTCGAAAGCTTGGGTGTAGAAGTGAATGACCTAGGCAGCAATTCCTGGTGTATCACTGCCAAAACGGTTAAGCCAGCGGATTTGGACCCGGACGTGACTCGTAAAATCCGGGCGTCGATCTTGTTGGCTGGACCCATGACAGCCCGAGCAGGGGAGTTGCGTCTCCCGCCTCCCGGCGGGGATGTCATTGGTCGGCGGAGATTGGATACTCACATCCTTGCCTTGAAAAAGCTGGGCGCGGATGTGACTTACGGTCGTTCCTTCCATTTCAAAGCAAAAGGGTTGAAAGGAGCTGACATCCTGCTGGATGAATCTTCGGTGACCGGCACTGAGAATGCCATTATGGCAGCCGTCCTGGCAAAGGGGGACACTATTCTACGGAATGCAGCCTCTGAACCGCATGTCCAGGAATTGTGCCATTTTTTGAACATGCTAGGTGCGCACATTTCCGGGATCGGGTCGAATACATTGACGATAGAGGGTGTTGATCGATTGCATGGCGGGGAATTTACCATCGGACCGGATTATCTCGAAGTCATCAGCTTTGTTGGCGCCGCAGCGGTGACCCGGGGAGAGGTCCGTATCCAAAAAGCTGGATGGCAGTACCTTGATATGATCCGTATGGTCTTTAATCGGATGGGTGTGGATTGGAATATCGAAGGCGACGATATTTTAATATCACCCAACCAGGTGTTAGAGGTGGAACCTGACCTGGGGGGTATGATCCCGGAAATTAAAACCAACGTTTGGCCGGCGTTCCCCACCGATCTGATGAGCATTGCGATAGTGATTGCAACTCAGGCGAAGGGCAGTATGCTCTTCCATGACTGGATGTATCCAAGCCGGATGTTCTTTATCGACAAGCTGGTTGGAATGGGCGCTAGGATTGTGTTATGCGATCCACATCGCTGTATCGTCACAGGTCCAGCGAAACTCTTTGGCGAGAAAGTGGAAAGCCCGGATATTCGTGCCGGCATGTCGCTCGTTCTGGCGGCGCTGGCTGCGGACGGGCGTTCTCAGATCCGCAACATCGGGCAGATTGACCGTGGTTACGACAATGTTGATGGGAAATTACGCGCTTTGGGCGCGAAAATTGAACGTGCCACCGAATAACTGAATCCAGCTTTTCTTAATGAACTACACGCGCGGCAAGCCGCGCGGTATCCGTCTCCGCGGTCACAGTAACTTGAGCTGCTGCACATACAATTGGACATACTCTTCTGCTCGACCTTGGTTGGCTACATACTCACGAATCTGCGCTTCACTGCCATGTTGTCCTACTGTGCCCACGTAATAACCATTCGTCCAGAATTCGCCACCCCATAATTGCTTTTTTACCGTAGGTACCCGTTGAAAAATCTCGTGCGCCGTGATACTTTTGATCATCCGTACTATTTTCGTCGGACTATATGTCGGCACGCATTGCACCAGAAAATGCACGTGGTCTCGATCCGTTCCTATTT